>JBAXLO010000173.1:0-9985 GCA_037134755.1 Bacteroidota bacterium
CGTAATTTTTCTTTTTATTCTTATTATTATAATGAAATTATTTAATAAGAATAAAAAAAAGAGCCTCCATCATATACAGATGAAGACTCTTCTTTATTTCCTAATAGCCTTTTAAACTAATAGAATAATGCATTATAACTCCAGGCACTCAAGGCACTCCAAGTATTCAAGGCACTTCTTAAATCTTAGATAAATCTATTTCGAAGTTAAATTCCTTTTCGGGATGACTGCAATGCAACACACACTGGGCACACACCGAAAGTTCGCCACGCAAACGTTTCTTAACCATGTCTTCCAACCTGTGTTTAAGTGGTTCAACGGTTATCTTTTGGATGATTTCATCACAAAAAGCATACATCAACAACATTCTGGCGCTGTCTTCGCTAATACCTCTTGAGCGTATGTAAAACATTGCTTCAGTGTCCAGTTGACCAACCGTTGCCCCATGACTACATTTAACATCATCAGCATAAATTTCTAAGAAAGGCTTCGAATTTACCTTAGCCTTATCCGTTAAAAGAATGTTCTTATTTCTTTGGAAAGCATTCGTCTTTTGCGCATCTCTTCGCACCAACACATGTCCGTTGAAAACACCCGAAGCAGTATCGTCCATGATGCCTTTAAACAGCTCATTACTCATACTATTTGGCTTAGCATGATCAATGAATACCTGGTTGTCGATATGCTGTTTCTTATCCATCAAATATAAGCCGTATACATTTGTTTCGCAACCCTCGCCATCAATAGTTATATGGTTATTATTGCGAAGAATACCGCCATTCAAACTCATGCCGTTAGTAGTAAGTCTGGCATTATTCTTCATGTAAAAATAACTGCTGTTGATAAGCGTAGAATTATTGTTAACATTCTGCATCTTATAATGATCAAGATAAGAATTTTCGTCCTGAACGATCTCCGAAACAGTATTGCACAAACATTTCTGATGATTATAAGAATCGTCGCAATGAATTAAAGTTAACTCAGCATTCTTACCTAAAATAATTAGATTACGAGTTTGAAGAAATATGTTCTTATCATAATCAATAACATTCACAATCTGAATAGGCTTCTTCACCTGAACATTATCAGGCACATAAATAAAGAAACCATCCTGAGCCATGGCAGTATTTAATGCAATAAAACCATCATCTTTAGAAGTAGCATATTTTGCATAATACTTGTCAAAAATTTCGGGATACACCTTCATAGCTTCGGCAAAACTACCTATAATAGTGCCGTCAGCCATCGTTTTAAGGGGAACATCTTTATAAACATACCAGCCATTAAGCAAAGCTATCATGGTAGTATTTAAATGCGGGATGTTGCACTGAAAAACCGAGTCAATATCCTTAATAACATTAGCCTGTGTATAATAATGATCGTATTCTTCATTATAAACGGCAGTGAGGTCGGTATTGCGCCAAGCTTCCAGCTTTTGAGTAGGCAAACCTTGCTCAATAAACTTAGTATAAGCCTGCTTACGAATATCAATAATGCTCTCTTTGTTGTTGGTAAAGATATCTTTACCATACTCAACAAAGTTATTGATAAGAGTATTTTTTAATGGAAAATCTGTTGTATCGCTTCTCATTACATAATAAATTAAGGAAGGTTAAATAAGAGTTTCTTTGATCCACTCATAACCCTTATCTTCCAGTTCTAAAGCTAATTCTTTGCCCCCTGATTTAACAATTTTTCCTTCGAACAACACATGAACGAAATCAGGAACAATATAATCTAACAGACGTTGATAATGGGTGATAACAACGGTAGCATTTTCTGGGCTCCTCAACTTATTAACGCCATTAGCAACAATACGTAAGGCATCAATATCCAAACCTGAATCGGTTTCATCTAAAATAGATAAAGTAGGCTCCAGCATAGCCATCTGAAAGATTTCATTCTTTTTCTTTTCACCACCTGAAAAGCCTTCATTAACTGAACGATTAGCTAATTTAGCAGTAATCTCAACCATCTTCTTTTTTTCTTCCATCAAACGAAGAAATTCGCCGGAAGGCAAAGGATCTAAACCTTTATACTTACGCTGTTCGTTGACTGCAGTACGCATAAAGTTATTCATACTAACGCCTGGTATTTCAACAGGATATTGAAAACCTAAGAAGATACCTTCGCTTGCACGAGCCTCCACAGGAAGCGCCAACAAATTCTTACCTTTATATAATACAGACCCTTCTGTAACATCAAATACATCTCTACCTGCAATAACCGAAGCTAACGTACTTTTACCGGTTCCATTAGGTCCCATAATTGCATGAACTTCACCTTTGTTTACTTCAAGATTAACGCCTTTTAGAATTTCTTTTCCATTGATAGACGCATGAAGATTCTTTATACTTAATAACATGTTTGTGATATGTTTATTTTGATTATTTCTTTAATTTAAATTCTGATATTAACCTACACTACCTTCTAAACTTATAGAAAGAAGTTTTTGAGCTTCCACTGCAAACTCCATAGGCAATTTATTTAAAACTTCTTTAGCATAACCATTAACGATTAAGCCAATAGCACTTTCGGTACTTATGCCTCTTTGCTGGCAATAGAACAATTGATCTTCGGATATCTTCGAAGTAGTTGCTTCATGCTCAACAATAGAAGAAGAGTTTTCGGTGCGAATGTAAGGCCATGTATGTGCACCGCATTTGTCACCCATCAATAAGGAATCGCACTGAGAATAATTACGGGAGTTGGTAGCGTTTTTAGATATCTTCACCAAACCTCTATAACTGTTCTCACTAAAACCTGCAGATATCCCTTTTGAAATGATAGTGCTCTTAGTATTTTTTCCTAAATGAATCATTTTAGAACCTGTATCAGCTTGTTGATAATTATTGGTAACAGCTACAGAATAGAACTCTCCAACAGAATTATCGCCCAATAAAATTACACTTGGATACTTCCAGGTAATTGCTGAGCCTGTCTCAACTTGTGTCCAGGAGATCTTAGAGTTACTGCCTTTACAGATACCTCTTTTAGTAACGAAGTTGTAGATACCGCCTTCACCTTTTTTATTACCCGGATACCAGTTCTGAACTGTGGAGTATTTAACTTCTGCATCCTGAAGAGCAACAATCTCTACGATGGCTGCATGCAATTGATTTTCATCTCGCTGAGGAGCAGTGCAGCCTTCCATATATGAAACATATGCTCCTTCTTCAGCAACTATAAGTGTCCTTTCAAACTGACCTGTATTAGCTGCATTTATTCTGAAATAAGTAGAAAGTTCAATAGGACACCTTACTCCTTTTGGTATAAAACAAAACGAACCATCGCTAAATACCGCAGAGTTAAGGGCTGCATAATAATTATCACTATAAGGAACAACAGAACCCATATACTTCTTAATTAAATCAGGATGGTTTTGAACTGCTTCACTAAACGAGCAGAAAATAATACCATATTTAGATAAAGTTTCGGTAAAGGTAGTCTTTACAGAAACGCTATCTATAACAGCATCCACAGCTACTCCCGAAAGTTTCTTTTGTTCGTCTAACGAAATACCTAACTTATTAAAAGTTTCTATTAATTGTGGATCTACTTCATCTAAACTAGCAAGTTCTTTTTTTTGTTTAGGAGCAGCATAGAAGATAATATCCTGAAAATTAATTGGCGGATGATGCAAATGAGCCCATGTAGGTTCTTCCATTTCCAACCATTTGTGATAAGCCTTTAAACGGAATTCTAACATGAATTCAGGTTCATTCTTTTTAGCAGAGATAAACCTAACAGTATCTTCGCTAAGCCCCATTGGAGCCTGATCCATTTCTATATCAGTAACAAACCCATACTTATACTCGCTGTTTGTAACTTCGTTTATTATATTGTTATTGTCGGTTGCCATTGATTATGTTGGAATTTCTTTATTTAGAATCATTTTAAATAACGCTGCAAAAGTAAATAATAATATAGTAACAACAAGTAAAAAAGCACATATTAATTTTGCTTCAAATAAACAAAAACCGTATCGAAAAGTTTGGTAACTTTGCACTTTAATTTAAACAACAGGATTATGTACGAAGATAGATCTGCAAAGCGAACAGAATTAAATCAATTGGGAGAATTTGGTTTAATCGAACACCTCACAAAAGACATTAAAATATATCACGATACAACCATAAAAGGTGTTGGCGATGATGCCGCAGTTATTGAAGGTTCGGAGAAGTTAACACTCGTCACTACTGATTTATTAGTTGAGGGCGTTCACTTTGATTTATCTTATTTCCCTTTGAAACATTTAGGTTATAAGGCTGCTGTCGCTAACCTTTCGGATATTGCTGCTATGAATGGCACACCTAAGCAACTTACAGTTAGCATTGCTTTGTCTAATAGATTTTCTTTGGAAGCTCTTGAAGAATTTTATGATGGTTTGAAGTTAGCTTGCGAGAAATATAAAGTTGATATAGTTGGTGGTGACACTACTACCAGCATTGCAGGTTTGTTTATTTCCATTACGGTGATAGGTGTTGTTGATAAAGAAGATATAGTTTATCGTAATACAGCAAAAGAGGGTGACTTGCTTTGTGTAAGTGGCAATCTTGGTGCAGCTTATATGGGGCTTTTATTATTAGAAAGAGAGAAACAGGTATTTAAAGCTAACCCTGATATCCAACCTGATCTTGAAGGACATGATTATGTACTGCAAAGACAAATGAAACCGGAAGTTCGTTTTGACATCCTCCAGGTTCTTAAAGAAAATAGCATACATCCTACCTCAATGATTGATATTTCGGACGGTTTGGCTTCGGATGTGTTGCATATTTGCAAGCAATCAAAAAAAGGTTGTAGCATTTACGAAGACAAGGTTCCTATTGACGTTACAACTTCGCTGCTTGCCGAAGAGTTCAAGATGTTGCCTTTAGTGGCTGCTTTGAATGGTGGTGATGATTACGAACTGTTGTTTACGGTTCCTTTGCTTGATTTCGAAAAGATAAAGGAAATAAAAAGCATCCACATAATAGGCTACATCACTGAAGATAATTCGGATGCAACTCTTATCACTCAACAAGGCACCGCTATCCCACTAAATGCTCCGGGCTGGGATGCGCTGCTTAACAAGGATAGTAATTATATGAATAACTAGGAAGCACACGGAATGCCTTGAGTACTTACAATGCCTTGAGCGCCTAGAGTTATAAACTAGCAATTAGCTCTAAGGAATCATCTTATAATTATCTAATACAGTTTAATTACAAAAATACTTATTGATCAAAGCCATTAAAAAAACAAAATCAATAGGTTTGGTAATATATTCATTACAACCCATCATCATCGCTTTTTCATTATCACCATGCATTCCAAATGCTGTTTGAGCAATAATAATTACATCTTTGTTAAATTGTCGTATTTGCCTAGATGCTTCATACCCATTTAATCCGGGCATTTTTACATCCATAAGAATTAGGTTTATATCAGGATTATTCCTACATTCCTCTACAACATCTTTTCCATTACTTTTAATGATAATTTCTTTGCAAATCTTTTTAATCTTAGCCGAAATTAATTCAGCAGAAACTTCATCATCTTCAGCTATTAAAACTACTAGCTTGTTTATATTGTTTGTTGTAACATCAGTTTTTACAGGAGTTGTATAAGGTAATGATAAATTAAAAACACTTCCTTTGTTAATTTCTGAGTCCAAACTGACAGATCCTCCAAGTAAATTCATTATACCTTTTACAATCGATAATCCTAAACCACTCCCTTCGTATCCGCGTATATTCGAAACATTTTCTTGCATAAATACATTAAAAATTATTTCTTGAGCTTCTTTAGTTATTCCTTTTCCTGTGTCTTTTACAAAAAACACAATATGTTTTTCTTTAATTTCTGCACCTAAAGTAATCTCCCCTTCTTTCGTAAATTTAATTGCATTATCAAGTAAGTGTACAAGTGCATTAATTAACAATGATTCATCCAAAATTAATTCAATAGTTTTTATCTCTTCAGATAATTGAATCTTTACCAATAAGTCGCTATCCTCATAATTTTGCTTATATTCTTTTAATAGTTTCTCGAATATATCACTTATTGTAAAATTAGTGTTATGAACATCCATATTACCAGAAGTAATTAGCGAAATATCCATGTAATCTGTTACTGTTTTAATGAGTCGATAACCACTATTATTAAGTATTTTAAGATATTCATTTTTTTGCTCCTCTGTGATATCTGGTTCAATAATAAGTGAAGCAAATCCAAGTATTCCATTCAATGGAGTACGTATTTCGTGAGAGATATTATTTAAAAAGGCGGTCTTTAATCTATCACTTGCCTCTGCTTTTTCTTTAGCCTTAATTAGGTCTTGTTCTGTTTGCTTGTTTACGGTAACATCGCGTCCTGAACCAACTAATCCAATAAATTCATTCTTATCGTTAAATAAAGGAGCTTTATGGACATCTAAATAAAGAAACTTCCCTTTTACATTTCCATATTCATCAAATCGCATCAGCTTCATTTCTTTTTTAGTGATTTCATCTGAATCAACACAAAGCTCGCCAAAAGTATGCCAGTTAGGGTTTTCAGGATGTAAACTACGTTCGCGTTTTGCAAAGTAATAATCATCTTTGCCTATTGGTTCTGAAGTATCAGTTGCATTAAGTAGATTTTCGCAAACAGCTTTATTTGCAAATATAAATCGATTGTTTAAATCTTTTGCCCACAACATATCAGGCATAGTATCACTCATTAATCTCATCAATGTGTAAAGATTAAAGTATTTTGACTGACTCTCTATTAGTCTTTCTTCAGCCTGTTTGCGTTGGGTAATATCAATAACAAAGCCTTCAAAATATTTAGTTTTACCATTTTCGTCTTTTATTGCCACAGCATCTTCATAATACCATATTTTAGTCCCATCCTTTCGTTTTACTTCATATTCAAAGCCCTTTACAAATCCATGCTCTTCAATCATTGTCAAAAACCTATCACGCTCTTCAGGATTATAATAAGCATCCTTAGCAATATTAATACGAGTTTTGATCATTTCTTCAGGTGTATCGAAACCATACATTTTTGCTAATGAAGGATTAACTGAAATATATGAACCATCAACATTTGTTTGAAAGATTCCTTCTTGTGCATTTTCAAATAAATTACGATACCTTCTTTCACTCTCTTTTAGCTTTTCTTCAGTCAGTTTACGTTCAGTAATGTCATGTACAACAGTATATCTATATTCTTTATCCTGTATATATATATTCTCGGCTGAAAGAACAGCGTATATAGTAGCTCCTTTTTTAGACTTCAATATAGCTTCTGAATAAGGCACACTTCCTCCATCTTCAGTTTTTCTTAGTATTTCCGTTCTTATGTCATTTGCCAGAATACCTAATTCCATTGCTGTTTTGCCTAAAACCTCATCTTTCTCAAAACCAAATAATGTATAAAAAGCTTCGTTAACCTCAATGTATTTACCTGTTAACAAATCGCTCAGACCACAGGCTGAAGGATTGAGGTAAAATACTTTTGAGAACTTCTCTTCTGATAATCTAAGTTGTGAGATGTCTTTTGTTATACCAAAAATCGCTGGTCTGTTATCCCAAATACCCATCGAAACTCTTGTCTCTACAGGTATCTGAACTCCTGATTTAGTAACAAGTGGAACAGGACAAAATTCAGTTGTTCCGCTCAACATTTCGCCTACAATTCTACTTGCTTCTTCTCTTCTTTCAAAAGGATGAACATTTAATACCGAACTCCCCAACAATTCTTCTATTGGATACTCTAAACGATCTATAACTGTTTTGTTAGTATGAATTATATTACCTTGTTCGTCCAATATAAAGATGAAATCATTTATAGTATTAAAGAATGTTTCATAATTTTGACGTGTTTGTAGTAGTAGTTCTTCAGCTTTTTTACGTTCGGTAATATCGTGTGCTAGTCCAATTAGACCTATGATATTGCCATGCCCATCATAGCGTGGAACTTTTGTTGTAAGATAGGTACGAGTGTTACCGTCAGCAGCTTTAACTGTTTCCTCGTATGACTCAGATTTACCTGAATCCATTATTCGCTTATCGTCAGCATTGAATTGTGCTACTTCAACAGGATTAGGATTAAAGTCGGCTTTTGATTTTCCAATTAATTGTTCTTGTGTCTTACCATTAAACTTACAACCTGCCGGATTTATGAAAACAAATCGATACTCCCTATCTTTCACAAATATAACATCCGTGGAAGTTTCTGCTATCGATCTAAGCAAGGCTTCACTTTTCTTTAGTGAATCTTCAGCCAGTTTGCGTTGGGTAATATCTCTTAATGAACCATCAATATGATCAGGATTATCATTAATATCATAAATTAAACGTGCATTAATTGATACATATCTTATATCATCTGTTTTCGTTTTTAATCTAAACTCAAAATCTCTTACCTCTTTGTCTTTATATAGAATTTCAAGAAATTCTTTTCTGGCTTTGGGATCATAGTATAATAACGAAGCATTACTACCTATTAATTCTTCTCTACTAAATTCTGTAAAATACTTAATTGATGGGCTAATTTCTTTTATAATTCCATTTATATCATTTTGATAAAACACATCTTGAACATTGTTAAAGATGGTGCGGTATTTCTCTTCGCTTCTTTTTAATCTTGCTTCCTCAATCTTGCTTTCGGTTAAATTATGAATAATTAATTGTACTGCTTGTTTATTTCCAAGATTGATTGGAATTGCTTTAATTTCAACATCTATAGTTGAGCCATCAAGACTTATAATTTTTTCTTCAACAAAAGGCAATGTAATACCTTCTGTGGCTACCTTTTTCATACGTTCAATAACTAATGCTCTTGAATCGGGATGAATAAATTGCAAAACAGCCATCCCTATTAGCTCCTCACTGTTTTTAGCGGCCAATAATTGCACTAAAACGTTATTAGCATACACAAGTTTACCGTCTTCATATATAGCTATCGAATCAGGTGAATTTTCAACCAACTCCCTATACTTTTCTTCGCTTTCTTTAAGCTTAGCTTCTACCTGTTTACGTTCGCTAATATCTCTTATTATTCCTTCAATATAATCTGGTTTTCCATTAGTATCAAATCCTATATGAGCATTTACCGAAGTATATATTACACCTCCCGATTTATTTTTAAACCTTAGTTCATAATCATTTACAATTTGGGTTTGTTTTATTGTGTTTAAGAAAAGCTCTCTATCTTTTGTGCTATAATAGTAATCACTCACCTCTGTTCCTATAATGTCTTCGCGAATGTATCCACCTAATTGAGTAATTGATGGGCTTATATCAACAATAATCCCGTTAAGGTCTATCCTATAATATACATCTTGTATGTTTTCGAATACAGTACGGTATTTATTCTCACTTTCAGTTAATATTAAATCTTTTTGCAAAAGTTCATCGTTCATCAGCTCCAATTCTATCTGGCGAACTTCATACTCGTGTATAAGTTTAAGTAAATCTGCTTCCGAAAGTTGTTTTTCGGGTTTAGATTCTTTGTTTTTCAATAATTCTTCTGCTCTCTTTCTAATCTCTATTGCTTTACTATTGCTTTTCATGGTTGTTCTTATTAAAAAAACGTTAACAATTCATCACAAAATAAATATCTGCAAATATACAAATTAATATTCTATAATCTTTTAATTTATTATTAATTATTAATTCATAAATCTTAATTAATTTACAGAAGCAATATATGGTCTTTGCTAATCCCAATACTTAAAGCAAACCATTGTTATGAAATATTTTAATCAAGCGATGGGATAATACCTCAGCTTTTTTTAAAAAAAATGGATACATTTAATATATATAGTCGGTTTATTTTATATAATGGTAAAAAAAATAGCAAAATTCAAAAATTCTTCGATTTTTTCGGCCTAAGCTTAGCCTGATACGCTCTAAGCTTAGTCTGGCATACACTAAGCTTAGCCTGATACAGATTAGTCTTAGCCTGATACAGATTAGTCTTAGCCTGACCCAGGCTAAGCTTAGTCTGGCAC
>JBAXLO010000174.1:0-9907 GCA_037134755.1 Bacteroidota bacterium
TCAACTAGGGCTTTTACTCGTGTAAACATCGTAGTTCAAATCTCAACTAGGGCTTTTACTCGTGTAAACATCGTAGTTCAAATTTCAACTAGGGCTTTGCAACGTGTAAAAGCCTTAGTTCATTTTTCGACTAGGGCTTTGCAGATTTGAGAAATCCATTTTTGCTTCACAACTAGCTATTATTGCTACTGTTATAAAATCATCAAAAAATCAACTTTGGCACGCCGTTTGTTATGAAGAGGCTTTTTTATTGCCAAAAAACAATCAAAAACGAAGAATTATGATCAAAAAATCAAAAAATAAGAATTTTTAAATCGTAATTCGTAATTCGTAATTCGTAATTTATTTTTCTGGCAAAATTTAACTACTTTTGCAGAACTGTATATATAATATATTGTATGCAGATAATAAATACAAAATGCAAATGAAAAGCATCAGTAATAATAAAAATACTTTGCTTAAAGCAGCAGGTATAAGTACGTTGGCACTTAATGCAACGCTGGCTTTTAGTCAGAATACCAATCAGGCAAAGCCCAATGTTGTAATCATTTTTTGTGATGACATGGGATATAATGACGTTGCCTGTTATGGAGGCAAAGGCGTAAACACTCCAAATATTGATAGCTTATGTGCACAAGGTGTTAAGTTTACAAGTTTTTATGCTTCGCAAGGTGTAAGTAGTGCTTCAAGAGCTGCTTTGCTTACAGGCTGTTATTCCGAACGTGTTAGTATTCTCGGTGCTTTGATGCCGAGCGCTACCATAGGCATTAGCGATGAGGAGTTAACGATTCCTAAAATGCTTAAGACTGTTGGTTACACTACCGGTGCTTTTGGGAAATGGCATTTAGGACATCATAAGGAATTTTTGCCATTGCAAAAAGGTTTTGATGAGTATCTTGGCCTGCCTTATTCCAATGATATGTGGCCTGTTGACTTCGACGGCAAACCAATTACCGACGGCAATAAATCTTTTTATCCTCCATTGAAATTAATTGATGGGAATGAACCTGTAAGAGAGATTAAAAACCTTGATGATCAGGGTACGCTTACTACTACATATACAGAAAGAGCTGTTCAGTTTATTGAGAAAAATAAGAACCATCCTTTCTTTTTATATTTTGCTCACAATATGCCCCATGTGCCACTAGGAGTGTCAGATAAATATAAAGGCAAAAGTCCGATAGGCACTTACGGCGATGTTGTAATGGAAATAGATTGGTCGGTAGGGGAAGTGATGAAAGAACTGAAAAAGGCTGGAATTGATGATAATACAATTGTTATCTTTACTAGTGATAATGGTCCTTGGCTAAGCTTTGGCAAACATGGTGGTTCGGCTTACCCTTTGCGTGAAGGTAAAGGCACCAATTTTGAAGGTGGCTTAAGAGAACCATGTATCATTCGCTGGCCTAATCATTTTCCTTGCGGAATTGTAACTAATAAACTTGCTTCTACTATCGATATTCTACCTACGTTAGCAGCAATTACAGGTGCTAAATTGCCTACTAAAAAGATAGATGGTGTTAATATTCTTCCATTATTGAATAATGAAAAAAATGCTAACCCCCGTAACGAGTTTTATTACTATTACGGAGGGCAATTACAGGGTGTGCGACAGGGTAAATGGAAATTGCATTTTCCACATAGTTATACTTCTTTCAAAGGAGTAGCACCAAATAAAGAGAGATGGCCTGCAATAGGAATACCTTCTAAAATAGGTTTGGAATTATTTGATTTGGAAGGTGATGTTAGCGAAACTACAAACGTAGCTGATAAATATCCTGAGATAGTTACTAAATTACAAAAGCTGGGAGATCAAGCTCGAGAAGACTTAGGTGATGGCTTAACAAAAATAAAAGGAAAGAATAATCGTGAACCGGGACGCATAAAAGGGACTTGGAATCCGAATGTGAAAAATCTGGCTATTGGTAAAAAAATAACCTTAACTAATCCACCAAGTTCTACATATCCAGCTTCGGGTAACAATGCTTTGATTGATGGAAAGCGAGGTACTTATGATTATAATGATGGCATTTGGCAAGGTTGGGAAGGTGATGATATGGAAGCCATAATTGATTTGGGAGAACCTATTGATTTAACTAAAGTAAGTTGTTCTTTCTTCGAAAATACAGGAGCTTGGATTTACAAACCTCAATATGTTGAAGTATTTACATCAAATGACAATTCAAATTATAAAAAGACAGAAAAAATATCGGTAAAAGATGTTAGAAATGATAAAAGTTTGGGTGTTTATGAATTCTTTACTAATGAAAGTAAAATTGGGAAGGTTCGATATATAAAACTTAAAGCTAAGAATATAGGAATTGTTCCTAAAGGGCATCCCGGAACAGGTGGAAAAGCATGGCTTTTTGCTGATGAAATCATCATTGAATAAAATATTTTTAATAATTTTGCAGCGCAAATAATACATTTAAAAATTAAAATAAATAAAAGAAAAATGAAGAGCGAAATAGATTATGCCGTTTACTTTAAAGAGAATATATATTTTTGGCTCAAAGTTTTGTTCAGCGTCCTGCTATATCCAACTATAGTATTAATTTTAATAGGACTATTTGATTCAGAAGATGTAGGCAAAGTTGCTTACAGTTTAACATTCTGCACTTATCTTTTTATTATCTTCGTTTTTATATTTATAAAACATGGTATATTAATTGGCTATATCAAAGGCAATGCCGTAAAAGTCAGCCACACTCAATTCCCTGATATATTTGAAATAGTCGAACATCAATCTAAATCTTTAGGTTTGAAAACTGCACCTAAAGTATTTATACTCCAATCAGGAGGTGTGTTGAATGCATTTGCAACAAGTTTTATGTTTAAAAAATATGTTGTATTGTATTCTGATATTGTTGATGCTGCTTATGATAATGATACTAATGTGTTAGAATTTATTATAGGTCATGAATTAGGGCATATAAAAAGGAATCATATTTTGAAAAGGATGCTTCTGTTTCCTTCAGCTATTATTCCTTTTCTGGAGTTTGCGTATTACCGTGCCTGTGAATATACTTGTGATGATATTGGTAATTCATTAAATCCCAAAGGTACTGTTAATGGTTTGTTGATACTAGCAGCCGGAAGAAATTTATATAAACATGTAAATACAAAAGAGTTTGTATATCAGGATAAGTCAGAATATAGTTTTTGGAAATGGTTTGCCGAAAAAGTAACTTCACATCCCACACTTTCAAAAAGGATAGGCATGTTCAAAGATTCATTATCACAACCCAAGCCTGTTTATGAACAAAAAGTTTATGAAACTCCTGTAGAAGAGCATTCAAAATACATGCCTAAGTTCTAAACTTAAGAACCCAATATAAAAGAAGAGAGCTACAATTATTGAAGCTCTCTTCTTTTTATGTGGATGTGGGCTGTACGGGACTCGAACCTGTGACTTCTACCCTGTCAAGGTAACACTCTAAACCAACTGAGTTAACAGCCCTTTTAATTATTGCAAAAGTAATAAAATTTTATGGATTTACAATAGTTCATTTTATTTTATAATCCATACTAGTAGGATTCTGAAATATCTGTAATTCAAATTGAGGAATAACAGCTAATATATGATCAAATATATCAGCAATCAAATCTTCATAAGCTTCAAATTCTAAGACTTTACTGAATGCATAAATTTCAATTGGCAAGCCTTTTTCAGTAGGTTGCAATTGTCGTACTATTAAAGTATCATCGTTAGAAAGACTAGGGTTATTTCTTAAATAAGTCTGAACATACATTCTGAAAACACCCAGATTTGTTTGCCTGCGTCCGTTAACCATAATACTGTCATTGATATTATTAGTTTTGTTATATGCTTCTAATTCTGCTTGTTTGGCTACAATATATTCATGTATCAAATGTATATTGTTAAACTTAGCTAACATCTCTGGAGTACAGAAATTAACACTATGCATATCAATACTAATAGAACGCTTTATCCTACGTACACCCGATTCTTCCATTCCTCTCCAGTTCTGAAAGGCATCTGAGATCAATGAATAAGTAGGGATTGTAGTGATAGTATTATCAAAATTCTCAATTTTAACGGTAGTAAGATTAATATCTTTAACAACACCATCAGCACCAAACTTACTCATTGTAATCCAGTCTCCGGGACGAAGCATATCATTACTCGACAATTGAATACTTGCAACAAAACCTAATAAAGTATCTTTAAAAATCAACATTAATACTGCTGATAAAGCACCCAAGCCACCTAATAAATACAAAGGAGATTGCCCAATCAAAATTGATATAATTATAATAGCACTAATAATATATATAATGATCTTTGATATCTGCACATAACCTTTTACAGGTTTAAATTTAGACATTTCAAAATCCTGGTATATGTCTATTATAGTATTAAAGAAAGCATCCAGAACTATGATTACAATAAAGACCATATATATCTTCAGAGCTGCTTGCAAAATGCTTGTCCATATATGATATTCAGCAAGCATAGTGGGCAGTAGTGCATGAATAAGTAATGCAGGAGTGATATATGCAATTCTATGAAACACTCTTCTTTCAACCATGATGTCATCCCAGGTTGTTTCAGTACGTTTGGCAATCTCTTTAAATAATTTTACAACTACTTTTTGAGTAATTTTAAAAACAATATAACTAAGGATTAATAACCCTAAAACAATTATCATTCCTTTAATTAAAACAGCGTTATTGTGTTTTAAACCAAGATCAATAAGCCAATCGTAGATGTTGTTTCCTAATGTTTTTTCCATGTTAACAAGTATATGATTTTATTAAATATAATATTCAGCAAACCTAAGAAGAATTTTTGAAATAATAATAATAAATCTAAATTAAATGATATAAAAAAACCCTGCCAGATTTTAAAATGACAGGGTTTTGTATTTTGAAAACAAAGACTACATTCTTTTTTCTTTTATTCTTGCTTTCTTTCCTCTTAATCCTCTTAAATAGAAGATTCTTGCTCTTCTAACAACACCTTTTTTATTGATTTCAATTTGATCAATGAAAGGAGAAGCAATTGGGAATATTCTTTCAACACCTGTATTACCGGATATTTTTCTAACTGTAAAGGTTTCTGTATTACCACTACCGTTTCTTTGTAATACAACACCCTGAAATAGCTGGATACGTTCTTTTGTACCTTCTTTAATTTTATAAGATACAGTAATAGTATCACCTGCTTTGAAGTTTGGAAAATCTCTTTTCGTAGTCAGGTCTTCAACATATTGCATTAATTCTGGTTTACTCATGACTATATAATTTTTTAATTGTTTATTTTGGGAGTTTAAGTATACTTTTCTTAAAATTTAGATAAACTCCATTAAATTATTATTATGTGCAACTGTTATTTCTTAAGTTACATTATTAAAACAGTATATTTTAGCTTTTAACTAATTCAACCACGGCTTTAAAAGCTTCTGGGTTGTTCATAGCTAAATCAGCTAAAACTTTTCTGTTTAAAGTGATGTTCTTTTTATGAAGTCCACCGATAAATACTGAATATGATAAACCAAATGGTCTAACACCAGCATTAATACGGGTAACCCATAAGTTTCTGAAACTACGTTTTTTGTTTCTTCTATCTCTGTAAGCATATAATAAACCTTTTTCTAAGGCATTTTTTGCTACAGTCCAAACATTCTTCCTGCGACCAAATTGACCTTTCGTCAATTTCAGGAGTTTCTTTCTTTTAGCTCTTGAAGCTACTACATTTACTGATCTTGGCATCGTTTTTTGTTTTTTTGTTTAAGCGTTCATCAATTGTATTATGAAACTTTTGTGCTATAAACAAGGTTATTAAATAAAAATTACTATCTTGAAAGCATATCTCTTACTCTTTTCTCATCTGCTGTATCTACCGTTGTAGTGTAAGTTAAATTACGTTTACGCTTTGTAGACTTTTTTGTTAAGATGTGACTTTTGTAAGCATGCTTTCTTTTGATTTTACCAGTTCCTGTAAGGGTAAACCTTTTCTTTGCACTGGATTTGCTTTTAATTTTCGGCATCGCTTTATATATATTAAATTAATTGTTCTAATTTATTTTTTTAGGTGCAATAATCATCATCATTCGCTTTCCTTCCAATCTTGGCATCATTTCAGGTTTTCCCACTTCAAATAATGCTTCAGCAAATTTTAATAACATTTTTTCACCTTGTTCTTTGTAGATAATTGTTCTCCCCTTGAAAAACACATCAACTTTAACTTTTGCTCCATCTTGAAGAAACTTCATTGCATGTGTTAGTTTGAAATTGAAATCATGTTCATCCGTTTGAGGACCTAATCTGATTTCTTTTACAACTATCTTAGCTGATTTTGCTTTAATTTCTTTTTGCTTACGTTTTTGTTCATAAAGAAATTTTCTATAGTCAATTACTTTACAAACCGGTGGATTAGCTGTTGGAGAAATTTCCACTAAATCTAAATCAAGACTACTTGCAATTTTAAGAGCATCTTTTATATTGTATATCCCTTGTTCAATATTCTCTCCAACAACGCGAACTACAGGAGTTTCTATTCTCTCATTTATTTTGTGTAGTTCTTCTACTTTCCTTTCGGGTGGTCTTTGACCTCTATATCTGTTGTTGTAAAATGGTGTTGCTATAACGTATCCTCCTATATTAATTTATAACTTATGTTAACTGCCAATTATTCGCCTATTAATTGTTTTATTTCTTTGTTTATTAAATTAGCGAATTCTTCAGCAGTAAAACTTCCTAAATCGCCATCTCCTTGCTTTCTTACTGATACTGTTTCGCTATTTTCTTCTTTCTCACCAACTATAATCATATACGGAATTCGTTGCATTTCAGCATCTCGAATCTTTTTACCCGTCTTTTCATTACGCTCGTCAATGAGGCCGCGAAGTTCGTAATTTTTTAGCACATTTAAAAGTTTTTTTGCATAATCTACAAACTTTTCGCTAATAGGTAGAATAATAAACTGTTCTGGAGTTAACCAAAGAGGGAATTTACCTGCTGTATGTTCAATTAATACTGCAACAAATCTTTCCATTGATCCAAAAGGTGCTCTATGAATCATTACAGGACGATGCTTTTGATTATCACTGCCTACATATTCTAATTCAAAACGTTCCGGAAGATTATAATCAACTTGTATAGTACCTAGTTGCCACTTTCTTCCAATTGCATCCTTAACCATGAAGTCAAGCTTTGGACCATAGAATGCAGCTTCACCATATTCTATAACAGTGTTTAAACCTTTTTCAGCAGCAGCTTCAATAATAGCATTTTCAGCTTTCTCCCAATTTTCATCACTGCCAATATATTTTTCTCTATTTGTTTTATCTCTTAATGATATTTGAGCAGTATAATCTTTAAAATCTAATGTCTTGAAGATATATAAAACGATATCAATAACAGCTATAAATTCTTGTTTCAATTGATCAGGACGGCAGAATAAATGCGCATCATCCTGAGTAAAACCTCTAACTCTTGTCAGTCCATGTAATTCACCACTTTGTTCATATCTATAAACAGTTCCAAATTCAGCTAATCTTATTGGAAGATCTTTGTATGAACGAGGTTTGTATTTATAAATCTCACAGTGGTGAGGGCAATTCATTGGTTTCAAGAAGAATTCTTCTCCTTCAACCGGAGTAGTAATTGGTCTGAAAGAATCTGCTCCATATTTCTGATAATGTCCTGATGTTTTGTATAATTCAACATTACCAATATGAGGACAAATTACTTGTTCGTAACCTGCATTCTTTTGTATTTTTCTTAAAAAGTTTTCTAATCTTTCTCTAAGTGCAGCTCCTTTAGGTAACCATATCGGCAAACCCATTCCAACTTTCGCTGAAAATGTAAAGAGTTCTAGCTCTTTGCCAAGTTTGCGATGATCTCTTTTTTTAGCTTCTTCTAAAAGTACAAGATATTCGGCTAATTCCTTTTGTTTTGGGAAGGTTATTCCATAAATTCTAGTTAATTGCTTACGTTTTTCATCTCCTCGCCAGTAAGCACCAGCTGTTGCCAGAAGTTTTACAGCTTTTATTGAACTTGTGTCAGGAATATGTGGTCCGCGACAAAGGTCTGTGAAAATTCCTGATTCATAAAATGAAATAGTTCCATCTTGCAAATCATTTATAAGTTCTAATTTATATTCATCACCTTTAGTTGTGAAATAATTAAGAGCTTCCGCTTTAGTTACTTCTTTACGTTTGAATTCTTGCTTTTGACTAGCAAATTCCATCATTTTATCTTCAATCTTTTTAAAGTCATCTGATGAAATGCTGTGTTCTCCAAAGTCTATATCATAATAAAAACCATTTTCAATATCCGGTCCTATTCCAAACTTAACTCCAGGGTATAATGTTTCCACAGCTTCAGCCATTAGATGTGCAGAAGAATGCCACATTGCAGCTTTACCTTCTGTATCATTCCATGTGAGAAGTTTTATTGATGAATCCTTAAATATTTGGCGATTTGCATCCCAAACTTCATCATTAATTTTTGCAGCAAGCACATTACGAGCTAATCCCTCACTGATACTTTTTGCAATTTCCAGTGAAGTTACGCCTTCATTATACTCTCTAACTGAGCTGTCAGGTAGTGTTATTTTAATCATCTTACAAATCTGATTAGTAATATCCAGTTATTTATGTTCTTAATTGTTCTTTCTAAAAAAGAGTGCAAAGTTAATCAATTATCTCATTATAACAATGATAATATTAAAAGTTTTTTTTAATACTTTTATAATAACTTTGCAAATTGAATTATGTTCATTTTTAATATCTATTTTTATGGTAGAAATTGTTGGTATTAAATTGCTTAACACGGAGTTGTTCCTTTCAGCAAAAGAGAAACTTTTTACTCTTTTGCCTATTGCTGTGGTTGAAAAATTAACAAATTTTAAGCATTCAGCCAATATGCAGCGTTCTTTATGGGGCGAAATTCTTCTTAGAAAGTACTTATCTGATAAAATTAATTTAAAATCTGATCAAATTATTTTTGAAACTAATGATAAAGGCAAACCTTTTTTGAAAAACAATCCTATTCATTTCAATATTACACATTCAGGTGATTGGGTATTGGCTGCTTTTTCGGATGATGTTGTTGGTATTGATGTTGAGCTTATCCATAAAGTAAATTATGATATTGCAACAAGATTTTTCTCAATTAAAGAATGTAATGATCTTTTTAATATTAAAGATGATGAAGCCAGAAAGTCTTATTTCTTTGATTTATGGACTTTAAAGGAAAGCTATCTAAAAGCAATTGGCACCGGATTGACAAAGCCTTTAAATACATTTACAATATCTTTTAATGAAAATAATATTACTTTGCGTGATGAAGAGCATCCATTACAGAATGTTTTCTTTCGACAATATTTTTTAGAAGAGAATTATAAAGTATCGGTATGTAGCTTTTCTAATTTCTTTTCAGATAATCTAAAAATTCTTTCTCTAGAAGATATACTATATATATAATAGTATAGCTCCGAAAAAATGACATACAATAAAATAATAGGTCATTTATTTAATAGAATTTTAAATTTATTTTTAATTTTTTATTTGGATACTAAATCAAATAAATTATTGTATCTTTGTAAAATGAAAATTAACCATATTTTTAGTTGTTTAAATTGTAGTAAAAACCCAACCCTGAGTTGCTTTTACCTGTATTTTCATACCACTTTGTTTACGCAGTCCTGAACTTCTTTTCTAATCTATGCGATTAATGCGTTCATTTAAATTTAATTAATTTAAATGTAAATAGTCTTTTTAATATTTTTATTAAAAGACTAATAATTAACAATAAAAGCTCTTTTACAATATCAATAATAATAATATAAACTTTACTAAAGATAAAATATACTTTATTAAAGATAAAATATACTTTATTAAATAGAATATATACTTTACTAAATAGAATATATACT
>JBAXLO010000175.1:0-9856 GCA_037134755.1 Bacteroidota bacterium
TGTCCATTAGAGCAAATCGTCTTCAAAAAACCAACTATTTTGTCTATTACACCTATTTTTACAAACTACTCAATTGTAATTCATAATTTACAATTGATTTAAAGTTTTATATTCTTGCTATTGCTAATATTGTATTATTCTTTAACTATTTTCTTATAATCAACGTTTTTACCGTTATCTAGTTTTAATAAATAAATTCCTTTAGCAAAATTAGTAGTATTAACGACAGTCTTTTCAAAAACATTTCCTTTGAAAATAACTTGTCCTATTGAATTAAAAATCTCGAAAATAATCTTATCATGATTTCCATTTGACATAATAATTAATTCATTGGTAATAGGATTGGGATAAACTTCAAACGTTAGATTAGTATTAAAAATATTAATACCGGCAGCTGTAATATGAATGGTATCGGAAGTAGCAGAACTGCAACCATTAGTTGAAACTATATCATAATAATTACCATTAATAGTAGTATAAGCATACGTTTGGTTTGTGGCTCCAATTATCAGTGTATCGCCGTTATACCATTGGTTACCTACACTAGAGGAAGAAACAAGAACACCTCCTTGATCTGAAATAATTGGCTTTTGAGGTGTTTGTCCTACATATATTGACATTGATGAACTTCCTCCATTACCACAAATGTTAGAACCTTTTACAGTAATATTACCATTTGTAGAAGATGAATTATAATTTACAGCAATGCTGTTAGATGAAACTGTATCAATAGTTCCATCAGGTAAATTCCAAATATAGTTAGAATTAGAGATTACGGGAACAGTATAAGTGTATGTATTATTTGGACAAACTGTATCCTGACCGGAAATAGTGGCAGCAGTTATCGGTAATTTATAGACACTTAATAGGTAACTAAATTGATTTCCGGAACAACCATTAGCTGTAGGAGTAATTAAATAAACCGTATATACCCTTAGGGAAGTTATATTATGTAAAGTCTCAGTAATAGGATTGCTTGTCTGATTTATTTTAGTTGTATCACTAAGTCCAAGTACTGAAGTACGTGACCAATTAAAAGTTGTTCCAGCTACTTGACTTAATAATAAATTATTCTGTGCAACACCACTGCAAATTGCACCAGATGTAGAATTTAAAATTAAAGGAATAGGATTTACAGTTACAGTATAAGTAAATACATTACCTGAACAACCATTTGCTATAGGTGTAATCTTATATTGTGTATTTACCGGCTCAGAAGTTGTATTAGACAATACTTCAGCAATAGGATTTCCCATATTTGAAGCATCTAGATTATTGATACCTGCAACAGCTGTACGAGTCCAACTATAAATAGACTCTGGTAAGGTACTTGAAATAATATAGTTCTGCGCTACACCACTACAAACTGAATCAGTAGTTATACTTGTAACTGAAGGAATAGGATTTACAGTTACAGTATAAGTAAATGTAGAACCTGTGTATCCATTAGCGGATGGAGTTATCTGATACGTAACATTAATAGGTGTGTTAGTTGTATTAATTAGTGTTTCGGAAATAGTAGCATTTGTTTGGTTTGTTACAGCTGTATTGCTAATGCCAGCAACTGCTGTACGGGCCCAATTAAAAGTTGTGCCTGTATTAGTACTAGTAATATTGTAGTTCTGAGCAATACCACTACAGACAGTGCTAGTTGAAGGACTATTGATAGCAGGTATGGGGCTATAAACAGTAGCTGTTACAGGAACTCTTGCACTTATACATGATGTTGAAGAATTAGTGTATTCAACTTGCCAGTTATAGAAATAGTAATAACGGATGTTAGTTGTCCCAGCAGTACTACCAGTGATAGATACAACACTTGATATTGAGTAAGGATACACAACTCCTGATGTTTCTCTCCAAAGATTACTACTACTGCTACATCCAAGTGTATATCCATTACCAACAGGAACATTAAAATTTAAAGTAACAGTTTGAGTGCCGGTAGCAATATTAACTACTAGAGAATCAATAACAACTCCAGAGCTATTTTGTAAAAAGATTGTTCTATTTGCAGTTGAATTAGCTTTTACTGTTACCGTTTTTATTTTTATTGGGACTAATACGTTAAATAATAAGCCTTGTCTTGATGCTGTTGTATAATAACTACCTGTTGAAGCACTTGTGCTAGCAGCTGCTATACCAACAGATGCTTGAGTAGTTTGAACATCACCTACATTGTTTTCAACATAAAATGCTTTGGTTGTATATATTGGATTTAGAATGTAAGATGTTCCAGTATTTACAAGATTACCTCCAATAGTAGCATCATACCACTTAAGAATACCAGTTCCGGAAGCATGCAAAGTATCACTACCACCAACATTAGTAGTAGCTCCAATTGTAATTGGAGATGGAGATAAATTAATAGAAATATAATTTGTTTTAGTTACTGTATTATTTCCAAAAGAATTTGTAGCTATCAAAGAAACATTAAAAATACCGTTAGAAGTATATGTATGAGATGGATTTCTAAGTGTAGAAGTAGTACCATCCCCAAAATTCCAAATCCAAGATGTTGGAGTATTTGCTGAAGCATCTGAAAATTGAATAGTACCAGTACAACTAGTAGTAGCAGAAGAAATAAAATTTGCAATTGGAGGTGTAATATGTGGTGCTCCACCTTTGTAAACTACATAATCTACACTTTGACAAACAAGATCACTTCCATATGAGATGTACATATATCCTGAAACACCCCAGTTTGGGCCCCATGAATTTCTTAATATCCAAAAACCTCCACCAGAGATTTCAGTACTATCAACCCAACCAACAAGAACAACAGCATGATCAGTGTAACCGGCAGATGAAGTTTCCGTTAAAACACCGCCACCATAATTTTGCCATGCACTACTTGAAGCATCAACAGTTATCCATACAGGTCCATAATTGTATATTGCTCTTTTAACACTTGAATCAGCAGGTGTATTACCTCCTCCTCCAGAAACACTTCCATAACTATCAATTGCTTCATGATAGGCATAAGTTCCACATGCACCCACACATGAAGCAGAAGCATCCGTTAAATTACATCCAGATGAAACATAAGGTACTTCAGATTCATAAACACACCCAGGAGCCATCCAATGCTTGTGAGGACATTGCCCACCCTGACAACCATTACCTACATCAGTTCCACAATTCATAAGAAACTGCTCTGAAAGATCTCTGGTAACGCCATCATGAATTCTAATATTACATTCTAAAGTTCCAACACCGGCAAATGCCCAACAACTACCACATTGTGCCTGATTTTTAACAGGTGTACATTGCGAACGCCAATCTAGTTTTGAAGGAAGATCAAGAGGTGTTGATGTTAAATAATTAGGGGCTTTAAGTTTTTGAGGAGGTGTAAATGTACCTATATATTTACCTGTTGATACTACTGTAATAGTATATATATCTGAGGCTGGT
Source organism: Bacteroidota bacterium (assembly GCA_037134755.1). Lineage (GTDB taxonomy): Bacteria > Bacteroidota > Bacteroidia > Bacteroidales > JACABE01 > JBAXLO01. The sequence continues at coordinate 3,415 of JBAXLO010000175.1, forward strand.
TCGTTCTTTTCCCAAGGACGTATTAATTCTAATCTTAATACAGTGATTCCTTTATTAGCACCGATAAACCTTGTTATTTGTGTGCCTGATTGACCTACAAAAGAATTTCCATCAATTGATGTCCCTGTATTTGGATCAAGTGCAAAATCATAGTCACCTAACTGTGCGATGGCTTTAGTGACTGATTTATTAGTTATAGAATTTGATTCATACCAACCATATCCGGTTGATGCTTTCCGAGCCAAACTTATCTCTAAAACCTGATCTTGATTCAACTGAATCGTTTGTCTTTCGTTAGATCTGTCAACTTTAATTACATTCTGTGCTTGTATATTAAATACAAAAAACAATCCTAAAGTAACAGATAAAAATATTTTTCTCATAGAAATTATTGCGTTATTTTTCTCAACTTAATAGTCGGTAAAATTATGTATTATAATCAATAAAGACAAATTAATTAAGATATATTTAACAATTTAATTAATTAATTAATTATAGAATGTTATTGCTGCAATAAACCAGTCTTTAAATTCTCAAATTAGAAAACTCTTAAATCGTGATAACTTTCACTTTAGATTTAAGATGTGAATGTTTTTTTTAATCAATATCAATCCATTGTCTTATAAAATAGTAGTTAGTAAAAAAACATTAATATAAAAGAAAGAGTAAAATAAAAAAATTAAAGACTAAAAGCTACTCCTAAATTATAGTATAAGCCAAAGCTTTTTACCTTAGGTGTAAAATCAATATGATCGTATGAGCCTTCTTGCACACAGTCTTTGCTTGATAAGTCTATATTAAATTTGGGAGCCCCATTGCTGGGCGTCACTTCAATATTCATTAAGCCAAGAATAGCACCACCTATACCAAACTGACCGAACAAAGAAAGTTTCCTGCTAAGTTTACAAGTGCCTGTAAATCCAGCTTGGTAAGCAAATCCATAAACAGAGGTTGAGATATTATCATCAGGATATAAATCGCCTTCATAGGTAGAAACATAATTAGCATTATATACACTAACCTGCCCCAGAGGTATATTACTATATGTATAACCTATCTTAACTGTTGGCCCAAAAGAAAAATAATTATTCTTAACTACATTAAAAGTGGTTCCTAATAAGAATAAAGCATTAAAAGATTGTCCAAAACTAAACTGAAGATCCAGATCAAAATCAAATTGCTTATTAATTGGGGCAATCACACCTAGATTAAGTCCCCAGTTAGGTGATGAAAGTTTTTTATCTCCTAATGGAATATGTGCCCAGCCATCGTTAGGCGGTGGAAAACGAAGATAATCGCTAACATCAAATGAAATAAAATCATAACCGGTATTTTGTGGTGTGTTAATAATACCAATAAAAAGTTTAGCACTTTCCTTGTTTTGGTTTTGTGCTTTCATTGTAAAGCTGATAAGTATAAATGCTGCTAAAATGATATTTCGTTTCATAGTAATTTAATTTAAGTTGTAAAATTACACATTTAATCAATACATCAAAGATATTTTTTATATTACTTTTTATTATATTAAACTTCTAAATAATAAATGCTTAACCTGTATTAATAATTATTTATTTAATCATAAAGTAAAATAAATATTTTATTCTGAATGCTTTTCGTATCTTTGCAAACTGAAAAATCATCAATAACATATCACATAAATAATACTTTTTTACATGATTACAGTATCTAACTTAAGTGTACAATTCGGGAAACGTATATTGTTTCAAGATGTTAATTTGAAATTTGTTCCCGGCAACTGCTATGGTATAATAGGAGCAAACGGAGCAGGGAAATCTACTTTATTAAAAGTATTATACGGAGGTTTGGAAGATACAATTAAAGGGAATGTTAGTTTTGGTGCTCACGAAAGACTATCAGTTTTAAAACAAAATCATTTTGAGTTTGATGAATATACTGTAATTGACACAGTAATGATGGGCCATTCGGAACTTTGTGATGTTATGAAAGCTAAAGATGAGATATATGCCAAATTAGATTTCTCGGAAGCTGATGGTAACAAAGCAGCAGAATTAGAAGAGAAATTTGCCGAAATGGATGGTTGGAATGCAGAAAGCAACGCTGCTAGTTTGTTAAGTGGTTTAGGTATTAAAGAAGACCTCCATAATAAACTAATGAAAGAATTAAATGTAAAAATAAAGGTCAAAGTCTTATTGGCTCAAGCTTTATTTGGTAAACCAGATAATTTATTATTAGATGAGCCTACGAATGATTTGGATTTGGATACCGTACAATGGTTGGAGAATTATCTGGCAAACTTTGAGAATACTGTACTTGTTGTATCTCATGACAGGCATTTCCTCGATTCAATTTGTACACATATAGTTGATATAGATTATAACAGAATTCAGCAATTTTCGGGTAATTATACTTTCTGGTACGAATCAAGTCAGTTGGCATTGAGACAACAATTAACTCAAAATAAAAAGGCTGAAGAACGTAAGAAAGAATTACAGGAGTTTATTGCTCGTTTTAGTGCTAATGCTTCAAAATCTAAACAAACTACCAGTCGTAAGAAGATGATAGAGAAATTGAATATTGAAGAAATTAAACCTTCAACAAGAAAATATCCTGGTATCATCTTTACTCCTGAACGAGAACCGGGAAATAATATTCTTGAACTTAAAAATCTTACTAAAAGTGTAGATGGTGTAGTTCTTTTTAAGAATTTATCTTTTACAGTTCATAAGGATGAGAAAATTATATTCTTATCAAGAGATAGCAGGGCAATGACTTATTTGTTTGAGACATTAAAAGGTCATATTGAACCTGATTCAGGAACTTATGAATGGGGACAAACTATTACTAAAGCATATCTTCCATTAGAAAACGAACATCTTTTTAAAGAACCTATTACACTTATTGATTGGTTAGCTCAGTTTTCGGATGATACTCATGAAATATACCTTAGAGGGTTCTTAGGAAAGATGCTTTTTTCAGGTGAAGAAATATATAAGAAAGCCAATATACTATCCGGTGGTGAAAAAGTAAGATGTATGATAGCAAGAATGATGTTGCGAAATGCAAACATAATGTTACTTGATACTCCTACTAATCACTTAGACCTTGAATCTATTCAGGCATTTAATAATACTTTGATTAAATTTAAAGGGAATATATTAATGTCATCCCATGACCATGAATTTATTCAAACAGTTTGCAATCGCGTGATTGAAATGGGCCCAAAAGGAATGATTGATAAACTATCTGAATACGATGATTATATTTCTGATGAAAGGATAAAAGAGCAAAGAAATAATTTGTACTTTAACTAGACTTTGTTGATTAAACAGTAAGTAAACTATGTATAAAAAAGAAGCCTTCGTCAATAATTTGACGAAGGCTTCTTTTTTATAGAGCTATTTGAGATTATTCAATAATAATCTTTCTATTGAATATATTATTGCCATTTTCTATTCTTAAAAAATAGATACCGGATTTAAATTTATTAACATTGATAGTATTAATATAATTATCAGTTGTAATTATTGTTTCTTCATTAAATAATTTTATTCCTTCAACATTATAAATAGTAAATATAGTTTTTCCATTCTTAATATTATTACAATTAATATTAAGTTTATCATGCGCAGGATTAGGAGATATATTAATGCTGCCGTTAGCAGTATTTTCATTTATACCCATTGTTATCTGTACAGTTTTACATGTTTTATCGTTTAATGTATCCTGATCACCAATTAATTTTGTCCATGCACATAAACTGAAAGAGACTCCTGTTGGTACCGCTAATGAATCAATAAATGTATAAACAACAGAATCATTATATGCCAAAGAACCTGTCCAGGTTTCATTAATTATAGTACCAATTCCTCTTTGATAAGCTACAGGTATACTTGTTGCAGTAGTTAAACCTTTGTTTTTTATCATAATCTTTACTTTTTGATATGTACCTACAACTGCTGAATCTGAAGGAGAGATGATCTTTGTAACACCCACATTATTTGCATAAACTGCTGTTGTATTTAAGCAAGCTGTATCATTAAATAGATTAACATCTCCAATTAAAGCAGTCCATGCACACAAACTAATATTGGAATCCTGAACAAAAAGATCAGGTATATTAAATGAATCTGATTGACCCGGGTTAAGTGTTCCAGTCCAATTGTATAGCATAAGTGGTTCATTACAGTATTTATAATAAAAAGGCATTGATGTTACTGTAGTATCACCAAAGTTATGAACAGTGAGAACAGGATTAATAATTGAACCAATAGGAGCATTAGCAGGCACATTAATAGATGTAATTCCTACATCAGGACCATGCTTTTGAATGTTAACCAGATAATCATTTACACAACCGTTTGTATATTGAGTGCATGCATCAAAATCACTTAAGTCGTAAACTGTTCTAACTCGCATTCTGTGAATTCCTAATGGAGCATCAATAGGGATAGAAACATTACCTGAAAAGGAAGACCCTGAAAAGGCTCCACTATTATATATTGTTTCTGTAGAGTTATCAAAAATATTATCATCATTATAATCAATCCATACTTTTACATTATCATCAAGAGAAGTTCCTAAAGCACCAGAAATAGAGTAAGAATCTCCACGTTTAATAATTGTTGAATTAGATGTATAATCATTATAAGCAATAATATCACCTGTTGAATTTGGACAAGTCAATCCGGTTTGATTAATACTAGTAAAATTGAAAGTCGTAAGGTAATTCCCATTTGTACAACCAAGAGAATAAAGATTAGTAATACAATAAGTAAAAAGAGAAGTTCCAGATAAAGGTAAAGCACAAGATGCTCCTCCTCCAACAAAAGTTAAATTAGCTGAATAAACAGTATTTGCTTGAGTTGGCACAAACATAACGTATATTGAAGTTAAAGGCAAAGATGTTCCTGAATATTGAATAACAACAGTAGAATCATAATTTACACCAGGTGATAGAGAAACCTGAAAGCCGATTGGAGCTTTTATTAAAATACTATCTGTTATTACTGTTAGATTATTTCCGGAAATATTAAATTGTTGAGAAGTAGAAGAATATTCATAAGCAACATAACCAAAATTAAATGAGATTGGCGAAACGGTTATATATGGATTAGTAACTGAAATAACATTAACAATATAATCATTAGTACAACCATAGCTATAATTTGAACATGCATCAAAAGCAATTGGTATGAGATAATTGTAAACAACTCTAACTCTCATCCTGTGGATACCCAAATTAGCAGTTAATGGGATATTGGTAGTATCAGAGAATGCATTTGCGGCAATATTACCGCTATCATAAATTAATTCAGTAGAATTGTCAAAAACACCATCGTTATTATAATCAATCCAAATTCTAATATGGTCATCAGGAGAGGCGCCTAATGTACCCGAAATAATATAAGTGGTCCCAAGTATAAGTTTAGTAGTGTCAAAAATATAACTATTATAACCAATTGTATCACCTGAACTACTTGGACATATTAAACTAGTCTGATTAATTGTGCCAAAACTAAATGACGTAAGATAATCACCAAAACTGCAAGCATTATTATACAAACCTGTTGTACAATAGTTTTGTGCTTTAAGTTGACTAGTAGTAAATGCCAGAAGTAAAGTAAAGTTCAATAGAATTAATTTTTTTTTCATATGAAAATTGATTTTATAATATATTGATAACAATTGATTATCTATTTTATCTTTTAAATTAATCATTTATTCAATAATAAACTTATTATTAAAGGTGCCGGACTCATTTTCTATCTTTAGAAAATAGATTCCAGCTTTAAGTTGATTAACATTTATATTTTTGTTATAACTATTTGAAGTTATATTTATTTCTTCAGTATACAGTTTCTTTCCCTGCAAATCATAGATGCTAAAATTAGTTTTACCTATCTTAATATTATTACAATTGATATTAAGTTTATCATGAGCAGGATTAGGTGATAAAATTATGTTGGCATTTGATAAACTGTTTTCATTAATACCAACAACAGAATGAATAGATTTACAAACTTTATCATTAGTAGTATCCTGATCAGTTGTTAGTTTAGTATATGCACATAAAGTAAATGGAGATACTACAGGTATTGCAAAAGTAGTTGTGAAATTATAAGTAACTGAATCGCCATGAGCCAAAGTTCCTGACCATGTTTGGGTAACAGGAGTAAGGGCATTTACTTGATAATAAACAGGAATACTAATCTCGGGTGTTGTACCTAAGTTTTTAATTTTAACACTTACTGTTTGATTGCCTGCAATTGATATTGGGTCAATAGGAGTAATAATGCTTGAAATACAAACATCGTGCTTAATGATAGCATTAGCAGTAAGTGGAGAAGTTGCTTTATATGCAGGAGCAACAGTACAAGCTAAAGAGTTAGCAGCAAAAATATAATAGTAATAAGTGCCTGAAGCAAGTGGTCCATTATCAGTGAATGTAGTAGCTGTTTGA
>JBAXLO010000176.1:0-9833 GCA_037134755.1 Bacteroidota bacterium
TCAGGATTATTAGCAAAGCTTTGAGCTCTTAAATCGGTTTGTTTCAATACCTTTTCGGTGATATAATAACTTAGTTGTGATGCTAACATTTCGCCTAATAAATAATTGTGATAATAACAAGGATATAAAGCCAAATGAATCTTTGAAGCATAGTCGGGTTCGTTGCGATCAGCAGGACGTTTCAACATCTGATATCTCTCAACCAAATCCCACCAAAGTTTATTTAAATCCTGATCAGGGTTTTCATACATAGCCTTCTCAAAACGATACATAACCTGTGCCCAACGACTAAATACCAATTGATCTAAACGCAGTTTCTTATGACTATCTTCAGCAATCTTTACTTTTTCATCATTACTAATTCCTGTCATCGCTTGTATCCATTCAGGATTACTGGACTGACGACCAAAGAACATTGCAATAGCTTCAGTAGTAAAAGTATGAGCAGGTTCGCGAAGAACAAAAGGAGTGCTTTTGTCAAGATATTTAAAATAAACACCATGGCCAAATTCATGTAACATAGTACCCATCCACTCAGCATTTGGTTTTATATTACACAAAACTCTAACGTCGCCTTCGTGATCAATATCAGTACAAAAAGCATGTTGATTCTTGCCTGGTTTTTCTAATAGATCACTATGTTTGATAATATCGCCGCAAGGCATTCCAATACCTTTATAATAAACTTTTGTAAGTTCGGCAAGGTCTTTACCGGCATAGTATTTATCCAAATCAACTTTGTATAACTTAGGAGCTTCCTGGAAGAATCTGTTTTGATAATGCCAAGGCATTAAATCTTTTTTATCAACACTATAACGTTTAGAGAAATTGTCATCAATTTCTCCTTTCAAATCAGCAAATGAACCACGGGTTAAGCTATCCAATTCGTCGAAAATCTTTTCTATTTCTTTTGGATCTTGTTCATCAAGTTTCAAACTCATTTCATGGTAATTGTTAAAGCCAAGTTCTTTGGCAATATCATTACGCATCTTAACAATTTTAAGTAAATCATCCTTAACCACAGCGCCAATCTTTTTGTGAGCCAACCATGCTTCTTTTAATTCCTTTGAATCAACAGAAGTTTTTAAAAGTTCTTCAAGCTGATTATCGGTAAGAACTTTGCCATTAACAGTAGCACGGAAGTTGCCATACTTCTGTTCAATTTGAGTTTGAAGTTTGGTAACAGCATTTAATTTAGCAGTGTCAACTTGTGCTCCCAAAAAATGATTGTAAAGAATCTCCAGTTCTCTCTTCAAAGTTTTATCTTGAATAGAATTAGCATCTTTAATTTCTTTTAATGTTTTAAAAGCAACTTTATCAGAGAAGATAGCATTGATTTTCATGTTTAGATCTTCTTCCTTCTTAAAGTCTTCAGGTTTCCCCGAAATAGAAGCATCCCAAGCAGCTATATTAGCTTCTTTAAATAATGGGATTACTTTAGCATCATGTTGTTTGATAAACTCAACCAGTTTCTGTTCCATGTTGTTTGAATTTTTACATCCGTTGTTGAATATCATTGCGACAAGCAATAATACAATTAAACCAAAATACTTTCTCATGTTTGATATTTGTTTTTATTAATAAATTAATTGCAAAAGTAAATCAAATTAAAATAAGATGACGATTTATATAATAAATATGTTACTTTTTTTTGTAAAAAAGATATTGCCCCAATACAATAAAAATTATTGTAAAGATGGTACTTATGATAACTCTCCAGAAAGTGTAGAAAAACTCGTGGAAAGAAAATACTTCCAGATAAAAGAATGCAAAGTGATGAAGCAATACCATTATGATGGAATACTTTAAAAACCATGTAATACCTAAATCTCTTACACTTGGAGTAGTGCCAGGCTCATAATCTCTTGCCGTTGATACAAAACTAATAATTCCCGGACGACTATAGCCAATAAATACACAGGCAGCTGTGTGCATGCCCATAGTGTTTGAAAACAAATCGATGCCGAAACCAATTAAAAACGATGAAACTAACAGAAACCATTTAGGAGTTTCGAACGGCAATAGCAATATAAATAATATGTATATATATGGATTTAGATAACCTCTAAAGTTAATATTGTCGAAAACTAAGACCTGCAAAAGAATTAGTAAAAAGAAACGGAAACTATTTTTTAGAAAAACATTATTCATGTTGAACTCCTTTCAATTTAAGCTGTTCTTCCTTAAAAAGATTTCTGATAACATACACATAATCCAGTTTCTTATAATCAGGTAGAAAGTTAAAAGTAATCCTATAAGTATTATCACCCGAATTAATGCGATAATCAGTAATAGTACCGATAGGAATGCCTTCGGGAAAATCAAGAGAATGCCCGCTGGTAATAATAGTATCACCTTTAAGAATTAAAATATGTGAAGGAATGTCAATTAGAGTTCCTTTTTTATAACTACCACCTTCCCAAACAACCGTTCCTAAATAATTATTCTTTTTAATCTTAGCCGTTATCTTCATTTCGCCATGGAGAACTGACATTACCGAACAGAAATTATTAGAAACACCATTCACAATTCCAACTATCCCATTAGGACTTATCACCGCCATATCGTTACGAATACCTTGCTCAAAACCTTTGTTCAGCATAAGATAATTGTTTCGCTTCCCTGTTGAACTACTTATTACTTTAGCATCTACATATTGATATTGCAACTTATAAGTAGTATCTTTAACATTAAAAACTTTATTAATAATCTTTACATAAGATTTTTCTATCTGAGCATGTAGCAAAGCATTTTCAGCAGCTAGTTGCTTGTTAGTTTCGGTTAGATAAAAATAATCGAAGATGTTATTGTAGGTTTGATACACACTTCCTGTAAGTTGGTTGGCTGTATTAAGCATTCTACCACCCTGATAATAATTGTTGTTTGCAATCATAATAAATGCAAACACCTCTAGTAATACAAAGAGGAAGAAGAAGTAATATCTAAATAAAAACCTGAATAACTGACGCACTTATCTATGTTTATTATAATTTAAATGATAGTGCAAAGATAGTGTTAAAATTTAATTTTATACCAAAAAGTATTTTCTTTTACTTGAAATTTTAAAATTTTATTAATTTTCTCTGCAAGCATAATAAAAATATTGAGTTGTTTCCTTCGTAACCATTCAATTGAATCTTCGTTGCCACGAGATGCTTGTGCAAATTGAAGCAAGAATTCATCTTTGAAATCAATCAGCCATTGAACGGCATTCGTTTCATTATCCATAGCATTACTCAACACACCATATTGTGGATAATTGCTTTTGAGCAGCCATTGTACAGCACCTTCATCGCCACGAATAGCATTTGATAGAGCAGCTAATTCAGGATAGCCATTATTTAATAACCATTCAAAATATTCATTGTAACCGTCTAAAGCCTTGCCAAAAGCAAGTAATATTTTAACATCGTATTCGAGCATATATTTATAAAATTCTTTTACAAAATTAGTAATATAATAAATGTGTAGGATGCCTTTCGCCGATTTTATTCATACACTTTTGTAATGATTCCTTTAGCTCTTGCCTTTTCGGCGATAGTTTCGAGTTCATCTTTTGACAATTTAACTAAATTATCAGCAGGGGTAGCTCTGTCAATTGGATATATCATAACATAAGCAGGCTTAATTTCGATAATAGAATTTAGCCATGCTTCTATTTCTTCATTGGTAGTATTGTCAATAATTTCTCCATTATATTCTCCTCTAAGGAATAAAGTTTGGATAATTACATTGCCATTAAATCGCTTTAGATTATTAACAACTTCTTCAAGACTATAAGATTTATTTGCTCTGTTTATTTGTCTGAAAGTTTTTTCAGTGCCGGCATCTAACTTTAAAATATTATTATCAACTTTAAGTAAAGCTTCAAATACTTCTTTTTTATTTAAATTTAATGAATTAGAAAGTACTGTAACTTTAGCATCCGTATAATATTCATCTCTTAATTTAATAACATCATCCACAATACTCGAAAAGTCAGGATGAAGAGTAGGTTCTCCATTACCTGCAAAAGTTATTGAATTAAGTAAAGTGTTTTTATCAGCTAGTTGCTTTAATCTTTCTTCAAGATAATTATACACCACTTTCCTATCGCAAAAAGTCTTTCTGATGTCCTCCACCTGATCTGTCCATCCACATTCACAATAAATGCAATTGAAATTGCATATCTTTTTATCAGTTGGCAATAAGTTTATGCCTAAAGAAACACCTAGTCTTCTGCTCTTAATAGGTCCGAAAATAACTTCGTTAAAAAGGAATCCACTCATGATAGTATTTGATTGAATATTGGTTTGCAAAGTTCCGTATTAAAGTTCATACTGCAAAGAAAAAAATGAATTATGCTTATATAATAATGTAAAAAAAGAGGCTGCCCTTGTGAGACAGCCTCTTTTAATACAAAACTATTTAAAGTGATTAGTATCTTTTTCCACCACCGCGGTTGTTGTCTCTGTAGCCACCGCCACCTTGACCACCACCACCACGACTGTCATTGCTTCTACCGCCGCCGCCGCCTTGACCGCCGCCGCCGTAATTGCTTCTGCCACCACCTTGGCCACCGCCGCCAAAGCTTCTGCCACCACCAAAACCACCACCACCACGTGTGTCAGTTTTAGGTTTAGCTTGGTTAACATGAATTTTTTGTCCATCTAATTCAGCATCGTTCAATTGATCGATTGCTTTTAATGCATCTTCGTCATTTGTCATTTCGAGAAATGCAAATCCTCTTGATTGATTTGTGTCTCTGTCAAGGATTACTTTTACTGATGTTACTGTTCCGTACTCTTGGAAAATTTCTTTTAAATCTGCTTCCTGAATTCTAGGTGTAAGATTCGCTACGTAAATGTTCATACTATTTATTATTATATGTTGTTAAAAGGTAAAGTGTAGCGAAAAAACGATGGATTAACTCCTTACTGGATAAAAAACAAGAATTTTCCTTACTATACAAAACCATGATTTATTATTTTGCAAAGATACAACAAATATTTATTATAAACATAGTTTATAGTAAAATAAATATAAATTTAACATTCTTTTTTAATTTGAAGCTACTGCAATACTGACGATAAATAGTTTTACTCCTTTAATTTTTAAAAGTAAGTTTCCGCAAGCCTCAATAGTTGCACCTGTAGTAATTACATCATCAACTAATAATATGTTTTTATTAATTAGATTTTCGGGATGTTGTATACTAAATATTTCTTTTACATTCTCCCATCTGTTAAATCGTGATTTCCTTGTTTGTGATTCTGATGAATAAGTTCTTATCAATGAAATAGTATCAACAGGTTTATGCATGCTTATCGATAAACCATCTGCAAATACTTTACTTTGATTAAAGCCTCTTTTCTTTTCTTTTTTAGGATGCAAAGGAACAGGAATTATTATATCAATATTCTTAAAGATCTCCGAATGCTTTAATTCGTTCCCATACATTTTGCCTAAATAGTATCCAATCTTTTTATCTCCTTTATATTTAAACTCATGTATCATGTTTTGCACATTTCCAGATTTAGTAAAATAATAGATAGAAGCAGCAGATTCAATGTTCATTCGTCCCCAAAATGTTTTGCTTACGGGGTTATCTTTATATTTATGATAGTTTGTTTTGGGCAAATGAAACAAGCACGAAGTACATATTGTGATTTCGTTCTTTAAAAGTACCTCGCCGCAAGCAGCACATAAGTTGGGGTAAATAAGCGAAATAAAGTCATTTAAGTAAGACATGAAGAATATTTTTTATTAATTATACGTTACTAAAATAAAAACACTAATTTTGCAGTAAATTTAGTTATAATAATTAAGTAATTAAGAATTAAAAATATTTTAATCCAGATGACAGAGATTGAAGTCCAAACAAAGAAATACAAGAGAATAATAGCCGGTCTATTAGTAGTAATTGCGCTATTAATTATTTTACTTTTTTTACAAAATAGTCGTGTGAGAACTATTTATGTTCAAAAAGCCGAAGGTGTCGCTAAAAACACAGAGCTACAGAAAGAGTTAGATTCTTTGCTAAGTGAACATAAGCATATTAAGTCGTCTTATGGTAGTTTATCTGATAAATTAGCTCAAAAAGACAGTGTTATTATTGCTAATGCCACTGAAATACAGAAGTTGATTGCAATGCAGGGTGATTATAATCGTACTAAACGTAAACTTGAATTGTTACGTAACATTACTCAGGAATATGTTACACGTTTGGATTCATTATATACTGTTAACAGGAAACTGAGTGATGAAAATGTGAAGATTAAAAAAGACATTCGGAACGAAAAAGAACTGAGTACTTCTTTAGCTAAGGATAAAGATGTATTAGTAGAGAAAGTTAATTTGGCTTCTCAACTAAAGGCTTACAATATTAAAGCGGGGACAGCCAAGCTACGTTCAGGTGGCAAAAAAGAAGTTGAAACTGCAAAGGCTAAGAGAGTCGAACGTGTGAATATTTGTTTTACTCTTAGCGAGAATAAAATTGCAGGTGCGGGAGCAAAGACTATCTATGTGCGTATAGCTCGTCCTGATAATGTTATTGTTTGCGAAGGCAAAGATGATAAATATTCTTTCGATTATCAAGGGCAGAAAATTCAATTCTCGATGAAGAAAGATATCGACTACCAAAATAAGACTCAGGATATTTGTTTGTCGTGGGATAAAAAAGATACTAAAATACCTGCTATGGTTGGTAGATATAATGTCTCTATTTTTGTGGATGGTTACGAAATTGGGCAGTCATCGTTTGAATTAAAATAGCAGATTATACTTGACTATATAACCACGGCATGTAAAGTTTTCATGTCTGGTTTTTTTGTGATTTAGTTTTTACATTAAAATAAAAACAATAAAAAACATATTATGAAAATAGCAGTCATTGGTTTTGGCGCAGCAGCTATAGGTTTCATCGAAAGAATGAAAGACGAAAAGCATGAGATAGTTGTTTTTGAAAAGAGTAAAGATATTTACTCCTCAAGTATCTCAGGTGTCAGGGCCGATGGTAAACTTTTTGTTTCTACTGAAATGGGTGGCGACATAGCTATAGATGTTCTTCTGCAAAAGCAACTTGTCGACTTTTATATTAATCATACCGAGAATAAAAGCTATGAATCGGGCAAGTCTTTTTCAAATAGTGAGTATTATAAGAAGTTTTACGACAAAGGTTTTATGCCTGTTGCCTCTGAATTCTATCATATTGGTACCGACCAGTTGAAAGTAGTGTTATTTAATATATATGAGAACTTCAGGTCTTATCCTAATATTAAATTTAGATTTAATGACAACGTAACTTCTATTAAAATTATAGATAATAAAACTTATATCAACAACTCAGATGAAGAATTTGACAAAGTAGTAGTGGCCGTTGGTAGAAGTGGTCATAAATTGGTCAATAATATCATCAAACAATACCCGGAGATGGTGCTTGACAACACTAAAGTTGATCTTGGTATACGCTACGAACTCCCTGATCACGTGGTGGACGAGATTAATAAAGAGATGTATGAGTTTAAGGTTAAGTATAAAAGTAAAACCGGTTATATGGTACGTACTTTTTGCAACAATCCTTCAGGATTTGTAGTAACCGAGAACTATGATGACTTTACCACTGTGAATGGTCATGCGAAGATGAACGAAAAAAGCAGGAATACTAATTTTGCGATACTCGTTACTGTTCAATTAACTGAACCTTTTAACGATCCTATTGGATATGGTTCACATATTGCCAAACTTACCAATCTTTTGTCAGGCAAAGGGAAAGTTATTTTGCAGACATACGATCATTTTAAGAACTCCAAACGTACTAAGAAGCTATACAGAGTACAAGCTACTCTAAATTCATCCAACTATATTTTGGGTGATGTCAATATTGCCTTCCCACGAAGGATTATTGAGAGTATTATTGATTTTATTGAGAATCTGGATCAGGTAATTCCCGGCGTGGCTTATCCTGATAATTTAGTATATGCTCCCGAAATCAAATTTTATTCTAATATGTTTGATAATAATAAATTTGATAATCTAAAACTGATGGGTGATTGTTCGGGGCATACTCGTTCGATTATATATGCTACTGCTCATGGTTATATGGTTGCCGAAAGTTTCCTCGAAGCTAAAAAACTTGACTAATATATTATGAAAACTATAAATAAAATTACAGGTTTTCTTCTTATTGCTTTGTTTGCCGTGATTTCGGCTTGTTCTCCTAAGATTACAACTGTAAGGAATGATAAGGGCGTTTTTCCAATTACTGTTGATAGTATGGTCAAAGTAAAAGAAGTTGAGCATCCTCCATTAGTTGATGAATATTATCAACAGGACTATTTACGTAACGAAGATTTTGTGTACGACACTAACATTCATACAGTATTATTATATAAGACAGGCTTTATTTTATCCCAACCTATTATCAAGTTAAACTCCGACGAAACGCTTGACTTTTCTTTTGATGATTTTGATACTGATGTCAAAAGGTATAAATATACTTTCCTGCAATGCGATGCAAGGTGGCAGCCCTCAATGTTGCAACAAATGCAATATATTGATGGCTTTATGGATGATTATATTGATGAGTACAAGGCTTCTTTCAATACCATCCAAAAGTATGAGCATTACTCAATGACGTTTCCAAAGCAGACTGTTAAGATTACTAAATCCGGGAATTATATTTTAAAAGTATATGTTGAAGGCAAGGAGCAACAGCCGGTTATTACTCGTAGGTTTATGGTGTTGGAACAAAAGTTAGATATTAAAGGAAAAATAAGAGATGCTACTATGCTTCAGGATCGTAAATATAAACAGGAGGTTGACTTTACTTTGCTTGCCGGCGATTATCAGATTACCAACCCTTCTCAAAATCTAACTGTTATTCTATATCAAAATGGAAGGCAGGATAATGCTATCAGAAACCTTAAGCCGCATTTGGTAAAAGGTTCGGAGTTTATTTATGATTATCAAGAAGAGAATGTTTTTAATGGTGGTAATGAGTTTCGCAATTTCGATATAAAAAGTCTTAGATACAATTCCGAAAGAATATATCGATTTGGATTTGATAACCATTACGATCATGTGTATTTGTTGCCTGATTTCCCTCGTCCGTTTAAGTTTTATAAAAACGAAGAGGATATTGATGGCAAAAAGGCTATACATGCTGATGATGTTAAAGATATAGATATTGAATCGGATTATGCGATGGTTCATTTTACTATGCCTTACGAAGCTCCTCTTACCGATGGTAATATATACATAATGGGGGCTTTAACCGACTGGCAGTTTACTAAAGAAGCACAGTTAAAGTATAATTACCAAGATCATAATTATGAAACAACTTTGCTACTTAAGCAAGGTTATTATAATTATCAATATATGTTCCTCAAAAATGGTGAAAAGATAGGAGATGAAACTTTTATCGAGGGCAATCATTCAGAAGCGGAGAATGATTATTTTATATTTGTATATAATCGCGAAAGCGGTGAACTGTACGATAAACTTATCGGCTACCAACAGTTTAATTCTATAGCTAATAGACAATAGAAAAGAGTACTTAAAGTTAAATAATACTAGAGGCTGTCTTTGTAAAGGCAGTCTCTCTTTTTTTAGTATGATTATTTTATTAGAAGATTTTTATCAGATAAAATCTAAATTTAAAAATTGTTTTGGTCATAAATTTCCTTAAAACATTTTTATCACTATTTTGAATTAAGTATCGCTTAATTCTATTACTATTGTAATACGTAAATCAATGATTTTACGAGCCCTCATTAATAATTTAATGAGGGCTTTTATATTTATACTTCTATGTGTTACTTGGATGCATATAGGTGCTACATAGATACATCTAT
>JBAXLO010000177.1:0-9793 GCA_037134755.1 Bacteroidota bacterium
TTTAAAAAAAAGGCATACTCCTATACCGTTTGGTTCCTTTCTTTAAAAAAAAGGCATACTCCTATACCGTTTGGTTCCTTTCTTTAAAAAAAAGGCTTACTCCTATACTGTTTGGTTCCTTTCTTTAAAAAAAAGGCATACTCCTATACTGTTTGGTTCCTTTCTTTAAAAAAAGAGAACCAAACGATACTAAGCAGACCTCTTTTGTTTTTGTATATGTCTTTAAAAATGGATGTTATGATAAAATAAATTAATTATTTTTAAAGAAAGATGAATATAGAGGTAAAAGGAAGAAATAATTAGTGTTAAAACTCATTTGTTAATTAATTTTATTACTTTTGTACTATTCTTAATTATAAAAGGACGTTAGCTTAAAAACCAAGTTCCTACGACTTTTTACTTAATATTAATCGCCACAAGGAATTAAATGAAAACAAATAGATATGAGAAAAATATTAGCTATAGCATTCATAAGTATAACTATCATTGGTCATAGTCAAACAAGTTGGCTTGTAAAAAAACAAATTGCATTTGACAAAACAGACAGTACAAAGGCTACTCAAGTAGAATATACATCCAAGAATATAACATTGAGAGATTGTAATGGATTCCCTTCCAATGATTATATGACTGCTTTATTTACGGAGTATGATTTTAATAAGAATATTATAAATGATTATACTGTTTTTATAGGTAATGATACTTGTTATGTAAGTTTAGATAATTCGAAAATTATAAAACGCAAATTAGAATTAATTAATGAATACAAGGTTATAGCAAATTATAAATGTCAAAAAGGCATTTTTCCTAAAAATGATGCAGATAAGACTCGTGAGTTAATAATTTGGTTTACTACTGACAGTACGCTAAAAGATTTTTTTTATGATAAAAGAGTTAATATCGAAGGAGTGGTATTAGAATCAGAAAACTTTGTAGGGATTCATACAACTACTGAACTTTCAATAATAAAAACAGAACCAGAAATACTAAAAATTATGAGATCAATAAAACCTTGTGATTTAAGAGTACCTCAAGGAATGTAAATAATTATATTAATATATTATAAATATTCCCGCATGCCAATATATACAGTGATTTTTGTCTTTACTTCTCTTTTATATTTAAACCCGAGCTTCGGTTATAAATATAAAAAACATCCAAAAGAAAAGGAAATTGATAAAAAACAAAGAGCGGCTACCAAATAAATGGCAGCCGCTCTTTATAATATAATGTATGTGTTTAATTAAAGTTTACAACAAATGGCAGTCTTGCCTGCACACCTTTTAAATCAGTAATTGTTTGTAAGGCCTTATAATAAACATAATTCTGACCTAATTCTTTTTCTAATAAAGTAGAAGTACTAGCTCCCGTAAAGGCCTCCATCAATTGATTGAAAAACATTTTCTGCTTAGGATATTCAACCACTTTATATTTATCGAGCTTGGCAAGTTTGGCAGCTTCGGCTACAGCCACATCCATACCGCCAAACTCATCAATCAATCCAATTCTTTTAGCATCTGTACCGCTCCAAACCCTACCTTGACCTATGCTGTCAACTTCAGCTACAGTCATTTTGCGACCTTCGGCCACATGTGTAATAAAGGTTTTGTAAATATGTTCGATCTCGCGTTGCAATACCATCTCCTGATAAGCACTCATCGGGCGCTTGCCTGTAAGATAAATAGAATTTTTATTGGTTTGGATAGTGTCAAAAGTAATCCCAAGCTTATTGCTGAACATTTTCTGAAGGTTAGGGATAATTCCAAACACACCGATAGAACCCGTAATTGTATTTGGATTGGCAATGATTTTAGTGGCACCACAGGCAATGTAATATCCACCCGAAGCAGCATAATCGCCCATCGAAACCACCACAGGTTTAACGTTTTTAGCCAACACAACCTCACGCCATATAATATCCGAAGCCAAAGCATCGCCACCAGGAGAATTTACACGTAGCACAATTGCCCTTATCGAAGTGTCGAGCCTAGCATTGCGGATGGCGTTTGATATCCTCAAAGAACCAATAGACTCGTCAGTTCCTTCGCCACTTACAATATTTCCATAAGCATAAATAACAGCAATCCTGTTTCTGGTAAACTTCTTATCATCATCAAAGTTAACTGCTCTTTTATAATCAGCAAGTGCTACAAAACCGGGGTCATGTTTTGTACCTACCTTATTCTTTAAGATATCGAGCATTTGATCTTTATAAATTAAAGAATCAACAAATTTATATTTCAATGCACCTTCTGCATCTTGTACCAGCATATTGTCGGCAATATTCTGAATTTCCGGCTCACTAATCTTTCTAGTTTCAGAAATTCCTTTAACAAATTGTTGCCAGATACTTCCAATAAATTCACGAGTCTGTTCCCTGTTAGCTGCACTCATTTTGTCGAGGATAAAAGGCTCAACTGCACTTTTAAACTTCCCATGACGCACAACTTGTATCTTAACATCCAGCTTCTGTAACAAACCTTTATAGAACATAAGTTCTGCTCCCAATCCTCTAAAGTCAACCATCCCCTGACTGTTAAGATAAATTTTATTAGATACCGTTGCCAGATAATACGCTTTCTGCGAATAAACTTCACTATAACTATAAATAAATTTACCCGAAGTTTTAAAATCAATCAAAGCATTGCGAATCTCTTCAACACTTGCCATACCAGCCTGTATTGTGCTAAGATCAAGGAATACACCTTTGATGTTAGCATCATTTTTAGCAGCACCAATGCAAGCAATAATATCATTTAATCCCGGTTCATTTTTGCTTTCCATCTTATTAAAGTCGAAATTAGCAAAAGGATTAGCAGGAGTTCTTTCCTGAATGACTCCATCCAATTTAATGTGAAGAATAGAATTTGGCTGTACGGCAACTATATCTTTCTTTGAGAATGCAATCATTGACCCGATAAATCCAAAGAAAATAAACATTACAACGATCATTGTAAGGAAAGTTCCTAACATTGATGCAAACATAAACTTAAAGAACTGTTTCATAATATGTGCAATTTTAATTGTTTAAATAATATTGATTTTATTAATTTTTTTTATTACGACAATATTTTGCCTTCTGTAATAAGGATACAAATGTATTATTAAATTTCATAACAGCTATCATAAAAAGCGAAAAATATTTTTTTATTTTAGAACTCACTTTTTAATGATACCGCAAATCATTATTTATCTTAATTTTGCAGCTTGATAAATGCTGTTACTTATGAGTGAAACATATTTATTGTTAGGAGGAAATATTGGTGATACTAAGGCAATTCTTAAGGATGCAATTAAAGTAATTGAGTCATCAAGTGGAATTGTTCTTAAAAAGTCATCAGTTTACAAATCGGAAGCCTGGGGATTTAAATCTGAACAAGCTTTTTTAAATCAAGTCATATTATTACAAACAAAACTATCCCCTGAAGTTTTATTGCATACAATTCTATCAATTGAACAACAAATGGGAAGAGAAAGAGATACAAATGAAGGCTATAGCTCACGACTGATTGATATTGACATTTTGTTTTATGATAATCTAATTATAAATCAGGAGTCATTAACTGTTCCTCATCCACTCTTGCATAAAAGACGTTTTACTTTATTGCCATTAAATGAAATTGCAAAAGATTATATTCATCCAATATTAAATAAGAGTATAAATGAGCTATTGCTCGAATGTCCCGATGATTCTATTGTAAA
The DNA here is from genome assembly GCA_037134755.1 of Bacteroidota bacterium. Classification (GTDB taxonomy): domain Bacteria; phylum Bacteroidota; class Bacteroidia; order Bacteroidales; family JACABE01; genus JBAXLO01. The sequence goes on from JBAXLO010000177.1 coordinate 3,703, forward strand.
TCTTTATGAATAAAATTTATCAAATGTGAGCAATTGTTTAAATGGATTGTTGTATATCTTTTATTTATTGACATTAGATTTTTAGTGCTTTTGTCAAAAGTTTAATAATAATAATAATAAATATTTACATAATAATATAAGTCTATGAAAAGTTTAAAAAAGATAATTCTATTAGGAATAGTAACAACTATTCTGGTTTCATGTACATCAAACCCTAAAAAACCCGAACCTAATAAAATTGTATATGCTGATGATACAACGATGGTTTATAACAGACATCTTGTTATGTCAGTTTTATATCAACAAAGAGCCGCTGAATGCAAAGCATTGTATTACCAAGCATTTAATATAGCTCATCTTATGCTCGATAATGATCTTGACAAAAAAGATATTAAAGGCAAGCGAGCAGTTGTGGTTGATATTGATGAAACCATTCTTGACAATAGTCCTTTTGAAGCTAAAATGATTACTCAAAATGCAAAATTCCCTAACGATTGGAACAATTGGGTAGAGCTTGCAAAGGCTAAAGCTGTCCCGGGTTCTGTAGATTTCTTAAATTATGCAGTTTCAAAAGGTGTTGAAGTCTTCTATATTACTAATCGCACTCAAAAAGAAGCTACTATAAAGAATCTTAAAGAACAAAAGTTTCCTATGGTCGATAGTTTACATCTTATGTTGAAACAAGATTCAACAGCATCAAAAGAAAAACGCCGTAAGAAAGTAATGGAGAAATATCATATAATATTATTAATGGGTGATAATCTTGCAGATTTCTCGGAAGCCTTTGATAATACTACTCCTGAAAACCGTGATGCTAAAACCAATGAGCTTCGAAATGAATTTGGCAAGAAGTTTATTGTTTTACCTAATGCTATGTATGGTGATTGGGAAAGGGCAATGTATGATAATAGTAAAACGTATACAAATAAAGAAAAAGCAGAGATTAGAAAAAGTAATCTGATAGATTATTAACTTATATATAACTCTAAAATACAAAACCTGTTATTACTTAACAGGCTTTTTGTTTTTTTTAATATTTTTTACTGTGAAAAAGATTAAAGTGTTTTAGGAACTTTAACCTATAACAAAGAAAGGCTGTTCATTTAATGAACAGCCTTTCTTTAGTTCTTTATAATTTAAAATTGAAAAAAGATTATAAATGATTAATCTTTTTCATTAATTTTGATTTTAAATTACCTGCTTTATTTTTATGTATAACAGATTTCTTTGCCAATTTATCAATCATTGAAAGCATTTTTGGTAACTTTTCAGAAGCAGTAGCTTTATCAGTTAGTTCTCTGAAAGATTTTAATGCATTACGCATAGTTTTAGCATAGTATCTATTACTAATTCTTTTTGCTTCGTTTGATCTGATACGTTTTAGTGATGATTTATGATTAGCCATCTCTTTTTTTTAATTTAAATTATTTAATTTTTCGTAGCCCGTAGGGGATTCGAACCCCTGATTTCTAGGATGAAAACCTAGCGTCCTGGGCCATCTAGACGAACGGGCCCTAATTCTATTCCCATATATTTGGGAGTGCAAAAGTAGGAATAATTTTCTAATTGACAAATTTATTTTGCAATTATTTTTATTTTATTCCATCTTGATCCGCTTGAAACTTGAATCCTAGACGTTTGCCAGTACTAATTGGCATGTTGTCAATACTAGTTTGCATATCATAAACTGTAACTTCTTTTACTGCATCATAAGGTGGAGTTAATAAATCGAAGCTAATTGTGTATTCAATAGCCTTTTCTATAATATCATGTGCATTTTCTTTATTGATAACAGATGTTGGGAAATTATTATATAACCATCCTAATTCACGTTTTCCTTCTATAAAGTAATGCTTTTCTTTATTTACGAATATTCTTCCAATAAGATAACCAAGATCATTCTCACGATTATATTTAAATGAATCTGCTAAGAAATTATATATATTTATAACACCACAATAGGATCTTTCATTATCTTCTTTGATATATGATGTACGCATTACTTCATGATTTCTTGAGAACTCGAAAATATTTGTATGCATTACAAAGATTAGCACATCTCCTGCAAACTTCATTTCAAATTCAAATTCACCTTTATCTTTATATTCAAATGATATCCTTTTTTCATCAGGAGATAGTTGTTTCTTAAATTCTTCTGTTATTTCAATTACTGACTCTTTAAATAACTTGAAAGAATTGAGTGTATTGCTATATACATCTTGTTTTAGTGTAGCTTTCTTTAATACTTTATCAAAAAGATTTTCGGGACTATTATTTGTTTTCATTTCTAATTATTTTAAGTACAAAATTAATAAATTTTACTTATTCATCATTGTAAACATTTCTTCTCCTTTTAATCGCAAGTTTTTTGCATTGCCAATAGTTGCTTCTATTACATTATTCTTTAATGCTTCCATTGTTTCTACTATAAATTCTGAAACTGTGATACCATAATGTGATTGTGATTTATCTTCTCTACTATCTGAACCTAATTCTGTTTCAACTGCGGGTGGTGCAACTTCAATTACTTTAACTGAAGTATTCTTAAATTGGTGTCTTATTGTCAATGTTAAGGAATGGAAAGCAGCTTTTGTAGCACAATAAACCGGCATCATAGCTAGTGGAGCAAAAGCTAAGCCTGATGTTATATTTATGATAGTAGCGTCTGCTTTACCAGCTAAATGTATTGCAAAAAGTGAAATTAAATGAATTGGTGCAGTAATATTAGTTACTATTTGTGCATTTATTTTTTCTAAATTAACCTCTTTTGTAAAGTCTTCAAAATATTGTACACCTGCATTATTTATTAAAACATTAGTTTCAGGATGATTTTCCAGAATCCAATTACACATTTCTACTCTTTGTCCTTCATCTGTAACATCACATCTATAAGTTATTATTTCAGGATGTTTTTCTTTTATCTTAGCTAATCTTTCTTCTCTACGACCACATATTATAACTTTGTTTCCTAAGCTAAGAAATTCTTCTGCGAAGCCTAATCCAAGCCCTGAGGTAGCTCCTGTTATTAATATTGTATTTCCTGTTAAATTCATAATGTTATTTATTAATTGTTTATTTTGTATTCTTATTTCAACTCCCAATCCTCAATTTCCATTTCTCTGCCATTAATAATATTAAGATAATTATAATATCTAATCTCACTTATTTCTCCACTATTAACAGCATCTTTAACAGCACAAACCCTTTCATGTTCGTGGGTACAGTTATTAAACTGGCATTTATTTGCAAGTAATTTCATTTCTGGAAACCAATGTGTAACTTCATCTTTGCTGAAGTTAACCATACCAAATTCTTTTATCCCCGGCGTATCTATAATAAAGCCTCCAAAAGGTAAACGGAACATCTCAGCAAAAGTTGTTGTATGTTTTCCTTTTTGATGGTAATCAGAAATTATTCCGGTTTTAAGATTCAGTTCAGGGGCTATCTTATTAATTAGTTCAGATTTACCAACACCTGAATGTCCTGAGAATAAACTTACTTTATCAGTAATAATATCTCTTAGTTCTTTAATATTTTCACCACTTAATGCAGACACTTCCATACAAGGATAACCAACTTTCTCATAAATCGACTTCAACTCATTATGATATTCCCACATCTTATCATCATAAATATCAATCTTATTAAAAACAATAACCGCAGGGATATGATATGCTTCTGCAGTTATTAAAAACCTGTCAATAAAGCCTGTGGACGTGCGTGGAGAAGCTATTGTAACAATTAAAAATGCTTTGTCGATGTTAGCCGCAAGTATATGTCGCTGTTTAGATAGATTGGTCGACTTACGAATGATACAATTAAACCTTTCCTTGATATCGGTAATCAATCCCATCGTTTCATCCGCCATCAAATGAAAAGTAACCTTATCGCCAACAGCAATAGGATTGGTAGTTTTCATACCTTTCATCTTGAAATTGCCCTTAAGTTTACATTGGATAATCTTGTCATCCAAATATAAAACAATATACCAACTGCCCGTTGTTTTTATTACTAATCCTTCCAATAATTATTCGCTTTAAAAGACAACAAATTTACGATAAGTTTTCCAATTAAACGCTCTTTATATATAATGTATCTTAAAATAAATATTTTATTCATTAATCTTTTAATCTTAAAGATTCCTATCTACCCTGATTAAGCCTTATTTAATCCATTAATATTTTTCATAAATAAAATGCAGGCAAAAATATATATTTTTGAATCTTCCCTTGATATCCCTTTAAATGAAACATATATCAGAAACTCTTTTTTTATTAAAATAATAAGCTTTCGTTTTAAATATTAATTGTAAATTTGCTTCTTTATATTTTATAGGAATAAATTACACAATTAAAATTAATTCATTTATAAATTAATCATTTACAAACAATGAAAAAAGTAGTTAAAGTTTTATTTCTTGTTGCTCTCACTGCAATAATGTTTGCTTGTGGTAAGGAACAAAAGAAAAATCCTGCCGATTATGTTAATCCAATTATCGGTACAGGTGGTCACGGGCACACATTTCCCGGTGTCAGTATGCCTTTTGGCATGGTTCAGCTAAGTCCAGACACCCGACTTGATGGTTGGGACGGTTGTGGAGGCTATCATTACTCTGATAGTATCGTTTATGGCTTTTCTCACACCCATCTTAGCGGTACCGGTTGTTCTGATTATGGTGATATTCTGTTGATGCCTACCGTTGGTGATTTAAAATGGAAAAATACGGACTATGCTTCTACTTTTTCTCATAAAAATGAAAAAGCTACTGTCGGTTATTACTCTGTTATGCTTGATAAGTACAATGTGAAAGTCGAATTAACTGCTACTAAAAGAGCCGGCTTCCATAAATATACTTTTCCTGAAAGCAAGCAATCCAATATTCTTATTGATTTAAAGCATCGCGACAAAGTTATTGCTTCTACTATTAAAATTATTGGTAAAAATGAAATTGAAGGTCTTCGTCGCTCCGAAAATTGGGCCAAAGATCAATATGTTTATTTCGTTGCTAAGTTCTCTAAACCTTTCGAATCGGTTACTATTTCCGAAAACGACACTGTGATTCCTAATTGTTCCGAAAAGGAAGGCAAAGCACTTAAATGTTATGTAACATACACCACTAAGAAAGACGAAGTAGTCTATGTTAAGGTCGGTATCTCCGCTGTTTCTGTCGAAAATGCCCGTAAGAATCTGGATGCAGAGATTAAAGACTGGGAATTTGACACTGTTAAGACTGCTGCTTACAATGCCTGGAACAAAGAACTAGGTAAGATTGAAGTTGAAGGCGGTTCTGAAACTCAAAAGACCATTTTTTATACCTCAATGTATCACGCTTTTGTTAATCCTAACCTTTATTGTGATGTTGACGGACAATACAGAGGCAGAGATCTTAAAGTTCATAAAACAGACAACTTTGATATGTACACTGTATTCTCTCTTTGGGATACTTATCGCGCTGCTAATCCTCTTTATACCATTACTCAACCTAAAAGAGTTTCTGATTTTATCAAAACTTTCATTCGTCAATATCAAGAAGGCGGTACTTTACCTGTTTGGGAACTTTCGGGTAACGAAACAGGGTGTATGATTGGTTATCATTCAGTTCCTGTTATTGTTGATGCTTATATGAAAGGCATTAGAGACTTTGATGTTGAAAAAGCTTTTGAAGCTATGAAGAAAAGTGCCGATGAAGACAGATTAGGTCTTAAATATTACAAAGCTACAGGTGTTATTCCTAGCAATGAAGAGGGTGAATCTGTCTCAAAACTACTTGAATATGCTTATGACGACTGGTGTATTGCCCAAATGGCTAAAGCATTGAACAAACCTGAAGATTACAAACGTTTTATCGAACGTGCTCAATCTTATAAGAATGTTTTGGATCCTTCTACAGGCTTTATGAGAGCAAGAGTTAACAATTTTTGGTTCGCACCGTTCGATCCTACTGAAGTTAATTTCAATTATACTGAGGCTAATTGCTGGCAATATACTTTTTATGTTCCTCAGGACTTAAGTACTTTCGCTAAATACCTTGGCGGAAAAGATAAGTTTGGCGATAAACTCGATCAACTCTTTACTGTAGAGTCTAAAACTA
>JBAXLO010000178.1:0-9781 GCA_037134755.1 Bacteroidota bacterium
AATTACGAATTACGGAAGGAAAAGTGCCTAAAGTACTTGAAGTGCCTAAAATGCCCAAAGTTTTTTTAATAATTACGAATTACGAATTACGAATTACGAAAAACTCTTAAATCGCCAAATCACTAAATCACCAAATCACAAAATCACAAAATCACCAAATCACCAAATCGCTAAATCAAAAATTGAAGTCACGTGGTTCGCCTAATTGTTCTCTACCATTTAAAATAGCAGCTCCTAAAATTTGCCTTCCACTACTATTTTCTAAATCAACTAATAATTCATTATAAGATTTACCTGTAGTGATATTGTTTTCTTTAAGCATTTTATACTCTTCAAATACGGTGTCGAGTTCCTCTAAAATCTTTTCGTTTAAAAATTGTTGTGTACAATCAAATAGTGATTCTTCCCAATTATCATTAATCTCCATATAAACCGGGACATTAGCTTCTTTTAAAAAACCAATTAACTCATCAATATCTTCTGAATCATATTCAGATTTATTTGAACTCATTTCTTTAACATCTTCATTTAAAAGTTTAAATAACTCAACAAAATGCTTATCTTTTTCATTTTTCAGCGCATATTCATAGTAGCATTCACTGCTATTATATAAATATTCTTTTGCAGGAATAATAGGAACTTGCTGTATTGGATTATTTTTTAAAGCTTCAGCAGCTTCTTTATTTCTTTTAATAGAATTTGCTATAAGATATTGCCTTTCCTTATCAATTCGTATGTCGGGTAACTCTTTTAGATGTTCTGTATTAAAATGTCCGTCATAATAGGAGTAAAAGGGAGGATATTCATCATAATTGTCATTTTCATCTTTATTTAACAAACAATTATAATCCTGTAAACAGTATTCTTTATGTCGAGATATTACATCTCTGTTATTCATTTTTAAATAATCTTTCAAAACCTGCAGTTCTTCTTCTGTAACTTCAGATAAAAAAGGACAAGATTGAATATTATGTCCCCAAAACTCAAAATCAGTACACAATTCAATATCTTTAATCTTGATTTTTTCGGCACGCCATAATAACTGCATATCCCAAAGTTTTTTCTGCAGTATCAAGTTAAACCTTTCAAGGGTTTCCTCTTTATATTGTAGAACTTTATGATGCTCATCATTAATTAATAAAGATCTATAGTGTTTGATAATATTTATTTTTGTATCAGCATACCTTAATATAAAGGCGGGTACAGTATCCGGATCAAAATCACTGAAGAATTCTTTATATCTTTCATTATTTGTCAAATCATCAATAAACTCAAGCTTTAGCTTATGCATTCTAAGGTCATGCTCACGATCAAAAATTCCGTTTTCCGGTTTATATTTAAAATTGTCAAAATTCATAATAATTGATTTTAATTGTTAATACTTAATTTAAAAGTCAAAATTTTCGGGTTCACCTAATAGTTTTCTTCCTCTCAAAATTTGTTCTCGATCACGCATATGCATATAATCATCTTTTTGAAAAGCCTCTAATAGTTGTTCCTTTGATCTACCCTTATATATTCCTGTTTCCTCTAATAGTAAATACTCCTGATATACTTCATCAAGAAATTCTAACACCTTTTTTCGTTTATATTCTTCAGCACAAAATTTAATAGCCCCTCTCCATTGTTTACATTTAGTTAAAGGTACTTTATCATTAAAATCTCTTAGTTCCCATATCTTACGTTCAAGATAATCATCACAAATATCTTCTTCGTTATAAATATCATCTTCTTCGTATTCATCAATATCATCACTATCCCTCTCAAAAACATTTTGCTTTTTCTTCAATCTAAATAATTCTAAAATATGTGGATCGGTTTCAAATTCGATTGCAAACTCATTCACAAAATTGTATTTATAATCATTTAATTCAGGAGCTTTTGGTGGTGGTGGTGGTGGTGGGTTCTTTTTATACTCTTCTTTTACTTTTTCAAATTTAACAGCTTCCTCTTCTCTGCTAGCACTTCTATATACTTCTTCTTTATTACCTCTAATATCAGGTAGAAGTAACAAACCACCTGTTTGCATCTTTTTGTCATAAAAACTGTAGAAATTTAGATAATCGGTTTCATCAAGCATTTCAAGAGTAGTAATCATAAAATAATCTTGAGCAGTAATTTCAAGACCTCTATTATAAGGTCTATAATAACTACTAGATACATAATTTTTCAAGGTTTGTACTTCTTCTTTTGTTATTTTAGGTATAAAATAACATTCATTTATATTTCGCCCCCAGAATATAAAATCACGTCCTACTTTAATACCTTCAACATCCATATTTTCAGCTCTCCATTCAAGTTGCATATTGAATAACTTTTTTTGTTTTATCAAGCTGAAATTATCTTCTGCTTCTTTCTTTAACTCTAAATCTACCTCTCTTATCCTGTTTACATACGAATCATACCTTTCAGCTAAATAAGCCTTTTTTTCAGCATATCCAAGCATAAAATTTTCGACAGATAAAGGATCATATTTACTGAAATATTCTTTACTCTCAGTTGAATTTTTAATTTCATCAAGAAATTTTAACTTCAATTCCTCAAAATAAAGACTTCTTTTATCATAACCCTTAGGAACATTCTTTTCATTGTGTATAAAATCATCAAAATTCATATTATTTTTTTATTTATGTGTTGATATTAAAGTAGTATTACTCTAAAAATATATTTATTCAGTAGAAGGTAAGAATCGGTAAAAGTAGTGTATTAATTCCATTATTATCATTTTATTTTCAAATTAATAATTATATTAAAATTGAATAAAAATTCTTTTATTAAAGTATAATAATTTTGAGTACTTTTGTAACAATATTAATAATAGAGGAGGACATCTATGAAGGGAATGTTTAACAGAGTAATTTCAATTGATTTAACTACTAAAAAAAGTAGCAACATTGAATTAGAAGACGAAATATACCTGAACTATCTTGGTGGTCGGGGCTTGGGTGTAAAACTATTTACAGATAGAGTTTCGCCAAAAGTGGATCCATTAAGTCCTGCCAATGCAATGGTTTTAACAATCGGTCCTTTAACAGGAACAGCAGTTTCAACAAGCGGAAGAATGGCATTGGTAACCAAATCACCACTTACCGGAACTATCTTTTATTCCAACACTGGCGGTATGTTTGGTTTCAATTTTAAACGCTGCGGTATTGATGGACTAATTATTGAAGGTGCATCCGATAAGCCTGTTTATCTATTGATAGATGGTGATAACGATATCCAGATAAAAGATGCTTCAATGCTTTGGGGACTCAATTCAGAGGAAACTTATGATAAGATAATTGAGATAGAAGGACCAAAGACTAATACATTAATGATTGGACCTGCCGGTGAACATCTGGTACGCATGTCATCAATAATGAACAATGCCGAACGTGCTTTTGGACGTGGTGGTGTAGGTGCGGTAATGGGTTCAAAGAATCTAAAAGCTATTGTTGTTAAAAACGGGAAACATAAAACAGAAGTTCACGACCCCGAATTAATGATGAAATATGCTAAATCGGCTATAGATAAACAACAAGCTCTACCTGTTACACGTGCAGCCTATCCCCTATTTGGTACTGCCGGAACATTAGAAGTTATAAATGGTTTGGGAATGTTGCCTATCAAAAACTTTACTTCAGGACAACATGAAGAAGCTAAAAAGACAGGCGGTGAAGCTATAAGAAGAGAATTGCTGGATAAAACAGAAGCTTGTTATTCCTGTTCAATAAAATGCGGGCGACTGACACATGCTGGTGATATGAAAGGTAAAGGCCCGGAATATGAAACAGTATGGGCTCTGGGTGCCAATTGCGAAGTATTTAATTTAGTTAAGATAGCTCAAGCTAATTATTATTGTAATATGCTTGGTATTGATACTATTTCGATGGGTGTAACGATATCGTGTGCTATGGAATTGCAGGAAAAGAAGCTATTTCCTTATCCTGAAATTAAATTCGGTAATGAAGATGTGCTTGCTGATCTTGTTAAAAAGACTGCTTATCGCGAAGGTGTGGGAAATGAATTAGCTGAAGGTTCAAAAAGACTTGCAGAGAAGTTTGGGAATGCACAATCAGCTATACAAGTTAAAGGATTAGAGCTACCGGCTTACGATCCTCGCGGTGCGATGGGTCATGCTTTAGGATATGCTACTTCAAATCGTGGCGGTTGTCATCTGACAGGATATATGGCTGCTATGGAAATATTCTCAGCTCCTAAAAGAGTTCCTCGATTTACTTTGGGAGGTAAAGCAGATCTGTTGGTATTAAAACAACATCAAAGTGCTGTTGAAGATAGTCTGGTAAGTTGTAAGTTTGCAGGTTTTGCAGTTGGTTTCGACTTTTGGTCAAGGTTTGCAACTACTATTACCGGTCTGGATTTTAATATCTCAGCATTATTAAAAATAGGTGAACGTATATATAATCTGGAAAGACTGTACAATGTTGGTGCCGGATTTACTGAAATAGAAGATGCTCTCCCCGAAAGATTTGCTCAGGATGTATTGCCTGAAGGTCTTTCGAAAGACAGGACAGTAAATATAGAATCAATGCTTAAAGATTATTATGCTGTAAGAAAGTGGGATGAACACGGTATGCCTAAACAAATAAAGCTTGAAGAATTAGGTTTACATCAATTAACTGATTAATTAAAAAACACAAACAAAATGATCGATATAGAAACTTTCAATAGTTTTGATTTAGTAGGAAAAGATTTAAGTAACAGAGGTTACAACAGCAGTCATGCAGGAAATCTTTCAATGAAAAGCGGTGGTAAAGTTATTATCACCAGACGTTCGGCAATGCTTGGCTGGCTTAAGCAAGAAGACCTTGTTGAGATAGCTCTTGACGATGAAGATGCTCACAGTGGTTTAATAGCAAGCACCGAATCAAATGTACATCGTAATATATATAAACAAACGGATGCAATGGCCATAGTTCATGCTCATGCACCAGCCACTACTGCATTATCAATGATAATGGATGAAATTACTTGTATAGATGGCGAAGGTATGTTTCTTTATAAAAAGATACCTGTTATTGAATGTGATATTCCTGTAGGTTCTTATGAAGTTGCAGAAAAGGTTGCACCAATGCTAAAGAATTATTCAGCTGTTGTTGTAAGAGCTCATGGAGTTTTTGCAAAAGGTGTTACATTAGAAGATGCTTTAAGTGTTTTAACAGGTGTAGAACAAGCTTCAGATATTATTTATAGAGTAAAACTAATGGGAGAACCTCTAAAAAGAGATTATTCAAAAGAAAAAGGTTTTTCTCAATGGTAATTTATTCAATTTAATTTTGGTATGAAAGAAATAATTAAACAAAACGCTGAACTCGAAAAAACAATTCTGGAAGTAGCAGAAGTTGCACAGTATTTATGGCAGAATGGTTGGGCAGAAAGAAATGCAGGTAATATCTCAGTAAATGTTAATGATATTATAAGAGGTCATGAATTTACTGATATAGAAGGATACCCAGTATTTAAACTTAGTAAAACATATCTTGAACTAGCAGGAAAATACTTTTTTGTTACAGGTACAGGTAAGAGAATGCGTGATATTGCTAAATCTCCTATGAAAAATGCTATCATAATTCGCATTTCTGACGATGGTAATTCTTATATAATGTTCTCAAGATATAAATCAGACACCTATGAGTTTCGTCCAACATCTGAATTACCAACTCATCTTGGCATTCATCAAATGGTAGCTCAAAGAGGAAGCAAAGAGAAAGTCATTATACATACTCATGCAAATGAATTGGTAGCTTTAACTCATAATCCTGAATTTAAAAGTACTGCTAACATAAATAAGTTAATCTGGGGAATGCATCCTGAAGCTATGGTATTTGTACAAAAAGGAGTTGGGTTTGTTCCTTATAAGTTACCGGGTACTGAAGAAATTGCTCGGGAAACTATTAAAGTATTAAAAGATCACAATATTGTTCTTTGGGAAAAACACGGTGTATTTGCTATGGGAGAAAATGTTTTTGATACTTTTGACAGCATTGATATAATAAGTAAATCAGCAAAAATTTACTTTATGTGCAAAAGTGCAGGTTATACTCCTGAGGGATTAAACTCAGAACAATTAGAAGATTTAAAGGAATTAATTAAGAACTTTAGTTAAAGAGGGATTAATTCATCCCTCTCTGTTTCTTAATCTGCTCATATGCATTATTAAGCTGCTGAAACTTTTCTTTAGCAGCTTTTTGAATATCATCACCTAATGTACTTACTTTATCAGGATGGTATTTAACAGCCATCTGACGATATGCTTTCTTAACTTCATCATCAGTAGCATCAGGAGTTATTTCAAGTATCTTATATGCACTGTCTGTTTCTTTGACAAACATTGCTTTTATTGAATTCAAATCACTTAAATGAATATCCATGTAAGATGCTATTCTTTCAATAACATTAATTTCAGCGGGATGAAACTGACCATCCGCACCAGCTATACCAAAAAGAAAATGTATTAACTGTAGCCTTATGGAATAATCCATATTATACTTGATCTGATAACATACATCGTTAAGAGGAAAATCCTGCTTTAGAATTTCTCTTAATTTAAGCATATTATCTTCTGTAACCTGTAATCCAAATTGTGTTAAAAAGAAATTCTTAACATAATCCAATTCTGATTTCATAACTTTACCGTCTGCTTTCATAACAGCAGCAGCAAGTACCATTAAACTAGCTGTAAAATCACCTCTTTGAGTAGTTGAAATAACATCACCACTAGTTTCAACTGTTTGCACTCCATCTATCATAGAACCAAAAGCAAAACCAAGAACTGCACCAACCGGACCTCCAAATGCCCAGCCAAGAGTCCCTCCTATCCATTTACCGTATTTTCCCATATATAATATTTAATTTGAATAAGTTTATAAATTTACTTCTTCTTCAGTAAACTTAACTCCATATTCTTCCAATTCGTTTAGTATTGGTTCATACAATTCTTTTATAACCGGTGTATGAACTCCTTTTAATTTTATTTTTCCTGTTAATACCAATTTAGCAGCTATTGCTAAAGGTGTTCCAACAGTAATTGCCATAGATGTTTGTTCTTTATCTTTACCTAAACATACTAATGTTGAGATTATCTTTTTATGTTCGGTTTTAAGTTTATATTCAAAAGTATGTTGCATTACAATCATGTCTTTATCATGATCTCCAAGCACCCATTTCTCTTCAAGTATCTTTTGTAATATTTGTGCAGGAGTAGCATTTGGCAATCCAATCTTATTGTTTTCGAACAAACCTAACCATTTAATCCTTTTCATTTCATCACCTTTTAATGAAATGTTACAATATGCTGCAAGCTTTTCTTCAACAGATAGTTTTGAATCATAATCAAGAAACATATTTACAAACTCACGATAAGTAATATTTTCTGAGTTTTCTATTTGATAAGTATCATCTGTTAAACCTAATTGTACAAATACATTCCATGCACTACAATATCCCGGACGACGCATGGTGCCTCTGAAAATTGTTTCAATATCTTTTAAATTATAAATCTCTCTGTATTTTAAAGAATCTCTGTTTGGATATATTTCAAAATCACCATAACCTTCAACAGTTGTTGTTTCTGTTCTGGTAAATAATTTATGATAAGGAAGGTATTTATAATTTCCATTTAATAAATATTGAGAAACACCTTGCCCAGCTACAACTACATTACGTGGATTCCATGTAAATTTATAATTCCATGGATTGTTATCATATTCAGGAGCAATTAAACCACCTGTTGATGATTTAAAAACTGTTAGTTTTCCACCTTTTTCTTTAATTTTATCAATAACTCTCATTGCTGACATGTGATCGATACCGGGATCAACACCTAATTCATTAAGTAATGATATCCCTACTTCTTTAGCTTTTTTATTTAGTGCTTTCATTTCATCAGAAACATAAGAAGCAGTAAGCATGTGTACTTTATGCTTAACGCAACATTCCGCAACTAAAGGATGAAAACGTGCAGGTAACATTGAGATAACAACATTAGAAGCTGAAATTTCTTTTTCTTTTTGATATTCATTAAATATATCAAATTGAAATGCCTCTCCATAAGGATGATTTTTTACTTTTTCTTGAGCAACAGCTAATGACACATCCCCTACCTTTATTTTCCAGTCATTTTCTTTTGAATTATCTAACAAATAATTTATTAAACTTGAGGTAGATAAACCAGCTCCTAACACTAATACTTTTTTCATATCAAATAAGATTAATTAGATTAATTTTTCTGCGAAATTATAATTAATTTCCTTATCAACGATATTAAAAATTCAAAATATTTTACTTCTTTCTACATCTACTTAATTATTATGAATATCCTTAAAATATTAATCATATTAGAATAATGACTACTTTTGCATCTTCTTAATATTAATTTTTAATATGGATATAAAAAGAAAACCAGACTGGTTAAAAACTAAATTACATGGTGGCGAAAATTATGTTAAAGTAAAACAAATTGTCGAGAAACACCATCTTAATACTATATGCAGCAGTGGCAAATGTCCTAATATGGGTGAATGTTGGAGTCGTGGTACAGCTACCTTTATGATTTCAGGTGATATTTGCACACGCTCTTGTAAGTTTTGTGCAACTAACACCGGCAAGCCCCTTCCTCTAGATGTTAATGAACCTGTTAAAATAGCACAAAGCATTCAATTAATGCAATTAAAACATTGTGTTATTACTTCCGTTGATCGTGATGATTTAGATGATAAAAGTGCAAATCATTGGGCTAATACTATTACGGAAGTCAGAAAACTTAATCCTGAAGTTATTATTGAAGTACTTATTCCTGATTTTGATAATAATGAACCGCTTTTAGATATTGTTTTAAATGCTAAACCTGATATTGTTGCTCATAATGTTGAAACTGTCGAAAGACTCACTCCACTTATTCGTTCAAAAGCTAAATACCATACAAGTTTAGATGTTATTAAATACATTACGCAAAGTAATATTACTTCTAAATCCGGGATGATGGTTGGCCTTGGTGAAACCGAAGTAGAAATTATTAAAACTATGAAAGATCTTGTTGATGTAGGATGTAAAATCTTTACAATTGGGCAGTATTTGCAACCAAGTGTTAATAATATAGAAGTGAAAGAATATATTACACCACAGCAATTCGAAAAATATAAGAAAATTGGTTTAGAGATGGGATTTCTATATGTTGAAAGTGGTCCTTTGGTGCGTAGTTCTTATATGGCAGATAAGTATAATTTATTTAATAAATAAAATATTATAATGAATAACATAACTTTCGTTGATTGGAATTTAATAGACTATAAACAAGCCTGGGATGATCAGAAAACTATTTTTGATAGGTTAATGGATCAAAAACTGCATGTTGAAAAGGAAAAACACAACACTTTATTAAATCAACTTATATTTTGCGAACATCCACATGTTTACACGCTTGGTAAAAGTGGTCAGCAAAACAATTTACTTATTAGTGATGCTTTTTTATGTAAGATAGATGCAACTTATTATGAAATTGATAGAGGTGGTGATATTACCTATCATGGACCCGGACAATTAGTGGGTTATCCAATTATTGATCTTGAATATTTCGGTATTTCTTTAAAGAAATATATCGAAATGATTGAAGAAGCAATTATCCGAACACTTAAACATTACGATATTCAAGGCGAACGTTTAACAGGTGCTACAGGAGTTTGGCTTGATACTGATTATCCCGAAAAGACGCGTAAGATATGTGCAATAGGTGTTAAAGCAAGTAGATATGTTACCATGCATGGTTTTGCTTTTAATGTTA
>JBAXLO010000179.1:0-9697 GCA_037134755.1 Bacteroidota bacterium
CAACAAATGTCATTCCGAATGCAGCGAAGCGAAATGAGGAATCTGTAAATTATTAATCTGTCATCAATAGGATTAATGACCCAACGAAAACAAGGGTCTCTGAGCCTGTCGAAGAGACTTGAGGATTGAGATTTGCTTAATGCCAACTCACCTTTCGGGATTAAGCACTGATATTTTAAGAAAGCCATTATAAACGAAATTTTGATGGAAATTAAATCTACACCACCCATTTTATTATAATTTCTTTTGTAGGGATATAAAATTTTATGCCCCTACAACCCTATTTTCGTCATCTCATTTTTTGCGAAAATCAAAAACCCTGACAAAATGGCAGACAAAAAAGGAAAGAATACGAGAATATGTGGAATATACATCAAATAATATTTTCAGATGGCGTATATTCGTCTTCACCTGAACAAAATTATTTCTCAGATGGGCAGTATAAGGTGTAAGTAGGCAATCTCATTTTTTCAGATGGCGAGGTGACGTCACATATTGCATAAAAAATATTTCCAAAAGGTGACATTTTGTCACAACCTGCATAAAAATAAATATGAGATGGCTAAGTGACGTGGAATATACGCCATCTGGAAATATTATTTGGTGTATATTCGCCTTATTTACGATAACTGAAATTATCAGTTCATTAATATGTATGTTATATTGGATATCCGAAAAATAATTTTGGTAAGAAAGTCTTGTATTCTGCTAATCTGAAAATATTAGTTTGGCAATATGTGTGATATTGTGAGTATCGTACTTTCTAAGATACTCACCATGCAATACATTCCGGTGAAATCAAAAGCTCACGACAGTAAAAAACACAATATTATGATAAGGACAAAAATTATGCTTTCGCAGATATAAAAGAAACCGCTCTAAATAAAAATAAAGAAACCCTACAAACTCAGATAGAAGGAGGCTTTTATATAAAATCCCTTTATGCCAAATAAATGAGGCACATCCTGACCTTGTAAGTACGTCAATCGATGGTATGCCGAGATACGAACCAATTTTAAGATGTTTTCGACACCATAAAATACCTCCACAAATGGAGTATTGATGTCCATTATTTTCATCTTTGTGAAGTTATCATTAGTGGGGCCAACCAGCAAGCCATCTTTATTGCTAATCCCATCTCTGTAAGCATTCTTTTTAGTTAAAGAAGAGAATACAAAATTAGCTCCGGCAATCTCTCTCCACTTCAATTTCTTAAACAAAGGAATCCTGTTAAAGAATAAGCCTTGAAAATGGTGCATCACCATTCCTTCCACCGCTTGATCGGCTGCAAATTCCATGTAATTCATAGTATTGTAGCTTCTTTCGCTTTCAAAGAAGGTCTCGTTGCCTTGGAACAGAACTCCCAGAGGATAAGGTATCGTACCAATAATTTTGGTGCCGGTTATAGAGTAGTTTAATTGCCCCATCACACCTAATTTCCACTTGCGTGCAAGGTTTAACGAGAATTTCTGATAATTAAAATCACCACCTAATACATTCTTTAAGCCCAAAGTATATTTAAAAGTCCACACATTGCCTTCCTTTGCCGACATCCCAATACGGTAATTGTCTTTTACCAACCATATTTCTCTTGGCGCATATCTTAAATTATAACTAATCTCTGTCACCTTGTAATTGCTAATAGGTTTATTCTCTTTATTATAATAAGAAAAAATAAAATCACCTTTTGGATTGAAATCTCTTGTGGCAAATATAACTTTATGATTTAAACCTCTGCCTAAATCAGTCTCAAACCAAAACCTATTGATATGATTTAAGCTTAATTTATCAACATACCCAAATTGTGAAGAAAAAGAAAAGAGGATATTTGTAAAGATATGCTCCTCCAAAAAAACAGGGTCAATACCTAGACGTTCAACATCGTAACTCTTACTTATACCTACCTTAGTCCAGCTCTTACGCGAGAGGAAATGTTCTATCTGACCAACATATTTCCAGGTATTATCCAAAGTTCCATAAGCAGCCGAGCCCTGCAATATCCAATACTTGCTGAACGCAGGATTAGTGCGCAGATTAAGCTGAAATCTATTGCCCTCGGTTTTATTATGTCCGTAAAGTGTCATCCAATGCCCCACATCAAATTTGCCTACAGTGTAAAAGCCTTCCCATGCAGTGTTTGCAAAAACTCTCCAGAACTTAATGCGTGAGGATTCGCGGATAGTATCAATCGCAGCATAAGCACGTTCCATCACTGTGGAGTCGTTAGCTCTTGTGATACGCTCCTTTTGCCAAAACTTCTCATCAAAATCTCTTGAGTTTTGAATAACTTCGAGATTATGCTCATAGAAAGATAACTTTTTAGGTTGATTTAATACAAACTTGCAATTGTTAATATTGAACTTAGCAACCAAGCCGATAGAGTTTTCACTGAAATCATTTAAATCGATGGTAACCCTCGTTTTTTCGGGAATATAACTACTGTCAACGTTAATATAATCTTGTTGGATAAGATATTTTTTTATGTAGTTAAGATTCGCACCCTTACCTATCTCAACCGAAATTCTTTTTAAAGCATAAGTAGTGTCCGTTATCCAAACTTTACCATTAAAAGCGAGGTCTTCTTTCCTCTTTGCCTTAATTTTAAGTTCAAAACAACTGTGTCCATCAATCACCACGGTATCCATTAAATAAACATCGTAAAAACCTAAAGCACCCCGGGCAATCGGCGACATAAAACTCCTATCGAATATCTTAAGCCAGTTATCATAAAAATTATATCGTTGAAACGAAGAGCCAAGGAACTGCTGAAATAATTCAGGACTATCAATTAATAAGCCCGATAACTTATTGGCTTTGATCACTTCCTTGTAACGATCGGGATTGCTCAAACAATAAACATCGCCGATAGACTCCGACACCAAAAAAGGGAGATTTACTTTTCCATCTTCTCCGGCATACTTCTTTAAAGAATCAAACACAGCCGCAAAAGGTTTCATTGTTTGGTTATTCCTAAACTTTTCACTAATATTATCAATAGAAATATCAACATTAACATAACTCTCAAACTGCAGTGCTGCCTGATTAGCCATGTTATAGCCTTTCTTTCTTTTCCAAACCTCTCTTAATATCCTCCATGAGGGATTTTCGCCTGCCTCAATAGCAACTTCACCTAATTGGAAGGTGGTAGGAATAAGCTGATAGTCTATAACCTGAGTCTTGCGCTTAACTATTTTTTTAGTCTTAGGTTTAAACCCCAAAACCTGAACTGTTAAAGAATCGGAGGGAGCATTTGTTTTTATAGTATAATTACCATCAAAATCGGTATTTACACCTTTGGTAGTGCCTTTAAAAACTACAGTTGCAAAAGGGACAGGTTCGTTGGTATTGGCATCAGTAACTTTCCCGCTAATAACAGTTTCCTGAGCTTTTAGCCCATAAATAGAGGCGATTAGCAATAATATTATTAAAAGGGTTTCTTTTGGTTTCTTTAAGATATTAAGCATTAAGTTTAGCAATTTCAAATGAGATATTATAGTATTGGTTTCGTTTCTTTTTATGATAAAATATATATTAATTTTAGAGCCACTTCTCTTTTTTATACCATTCAATGGATTCTTTTACACCTTTATCTAAATCATATTGGGCTTTAAAATTTAAATCTTCCTGCAAATCAGTAGTATCACACAACCAGTTTCTACTTTTTAATACATTATACTTATCTTTATTAAGCGTAGGAACTTTACCTGTTATAATACTAATAGTTTCAAGAGTAAATACTATTGTTCGTACTATAAAAAGAGGAACATATAGTTTAAACGTTTTTTTGTTGAGATGCTTCTTTGTAATAAGTGCGAACTCTTTAGCTGTATAACTATTACCATCGCTAACTATATAAGCTTTCTTATTTAGATTAGATGCTATTGCTAAAAAGATTGCATTCACAAGATCTTTTACATAGATAAACGTCAGATATTGTTCTTTTAAGCCAATATAAGGCTCTATACCTTTATTAATAGTATTAAAGAACACAAAATAATCTGTCTCTCTTGGACCGTAAACACCGGTAGGACGAATAATAATGTAAGGAAAATCAGGGATAGTAGCTATATATTCTTCTGCTTTAATCTTACTTAAACCATAAAGAGTATCGGGATGAGGTTTGTCTGATGATTTAACAGGGATAGTATCGCTATCAGCACCTGGACCTATGGCAGCCATGCTACTTATAAGAATAAACTTTTCGGGGATTGCTCCGGAAGCTACGATAGCATCTATAAAATTCTTTGTGTATTGAAAGTTCACAATGTCGAAGTCGTCTTTCTTTTTTGCTTTAGTAAGACCGGCATTGTGAACTATATAATCAAACTTATTATCTTTTAAAATCTTAATTAAACCTTCTTTATCAGAAAAATCAAGATTAATAAAGTTAATGCTGCTATCTTGTAAATACTTTTTACTACTCGACGCTCTGATACCGGCATATACAATCAAATCTTTTTTGAGTGCATCTTCAACAATAAAACTCCCAATAAATCCACTAGCACCGGTAATCAGTATCTTTTTCATAAATGTTATTAAACTTTAAGCACTCTAAGTCCTATTTTGTTAATGTTAAATCATTTCAGCGTCTTCACTACGCGACTTAGTGACTAAATATTTAAAATAACTTCTTCTGCGTTTGTGTTGTCTATGTTCAAAATACTTCCATAACGACTGCATTCTGTCGTTGCTTTCATACTCCATATTTGTTTCAGCCTTCTTAAAACCATTAGTAATAGCTTTCTGAATTATATCATTAAACAATACAGCCATTACACCCATATTCTGATGGTCAGGACGGATACCAATGAAATACATATCTAATGTATCGTTTTTCTTTACTGCTTTTCTAATATTATAAAAGCCAAAAGGAAATAGTTTCCCTTTAGATTTTTGTAATGCTTTAGAAAAAGAAGGCATTGTAATGCAGAAAGCTGCAACTTTATCATTGCGGTCTAATACAATCGATACATACTCTGGATTAATATAACGCATGTATTGTTTTATATAAAACTCTATCTGCTCTTCGCTTACAGGCGTAAAACCATATAGTAAACCATACAGGTCGTTTATGATCTTAAAGATATCATTAATATAAGGCTGAATATCTCTTACGCTTTTGATTTTAGCAATTCTAAAATTAAACTTACGTAATACAAAGTCAGAGATCTTAGCAATCTTAACAGGAACATTTGCAGGAGCAGTTATTTCGTATTCAACCCAATCGGCATCCTTAGCATATCCATTATTCTCAAAGTAATTTGAATAATAAGGAAAGTTATACCTCTCTACAATAGTAGATAACTCGTTGAACCCTTCAATTAGTATCCCTTCAGGATCAAAATCAGTAAACCCTAATGGACCTTGCAATGCTTCCATTCCATTATCACCAGCCCAATTCTCAACCGTTTGCATTAAAGTATCAAAGACTTCTTCATCATTGATAAAGTCTAACCAACCAAATCTGGCATAGCGATTACCCCATTTCTCTACGAAAGGTTTATGAATAATCCCTGCAATTCTCCCTGCAATCTCACCATCTTTATAAGCTAACCATAACTTAGAGTCACAAACTTTAAAAGATGGATTCTTTTCTTTATCCAGTGTCAGCATTTCGTTCTTAATCAAAGGTGGCACGAAATACTTACAGTCTTTATATAATTTATGAGGGAATGTAACAAAAGCTTTCAGCTCTTGCTTGGTCGTAACTTCTTTTATTTGAATTGACATATTAAATTCCTCCCTTTAAATTTGTAAATTGATTTGTGTAATTATGATTAAAGTGTATTAAGGAATTATCTGTAATTTCTTAGCATGTCTTTGAATCTTTTCGAGAGCAATATCAATCTGTTCGATTGTGTGAGTAGCCATCAAAGAGAATCTTATTAAGGAAGCATCAGAGCTTACTGCAGGAGATACAACAGGATTAACAAACACACCGTCATCAAGAAGGCTCTTTGTAATCTTAAAGGTCTTTAAGTTATCTCTAACATATAGCGGAATGATAGGAGTTTCCGTATGACCTACATCAAATCCCATCAACTTAAAGTTATCTAAAGCATAAATTGTGTTCTTCCAAAGCTTCTCTATTCTTTCGGGCTCTTCAATGATGATATCGAGTGCAGTTGATGCAGCTGCAGTTGATGCAGGAGTAATACTAGCACTAAAGATCAATGATCTTGAATTGTGTTTAATAAAGTTAATAGTATCTTTATCACTTGCAATAAACCCACCTATCGAGGCAAGTGACTTACTGAAAGTTCCCATTATAAGATCTACCTCATCGGTTAAACCGAAATGAGAAGCAGTTCCTGAACCATTAACACCTATAACTCCTAATGAATGTGCATCATCAACCATGATAGAAGCATTGTATTTCTGTGATAGTTCAACTATCTCAGGAAGCTTTACAATATCGCCTTCCATACTAAAGATACCATCAACTACAATAAGTTTGATCTTATCGGGAGTGCATGTCTTTAATGCTTTCTCCAATGATGCCATATCATTATGCTTATACTTTAAAGCATTTGAAAACGACAGACGTCTTCCTTCGATGATAGATGCGTGATCCAGCTCATCTAATATAATATAATCATCACGACCGGTAACTGCGGAAATAACTCCAATGTTTACCTGAAAGCCTGTTGAATATACCAAAGCACCTTCTTTACCTACATATTTGGCTAGCTTATCTTCCAACTCAATATGTATATCAAGTGTTCCGTTAAGGAAACGTGAACCGGCACAGCCTGAACCATACTTTTGGATAGCAGCAATGGCTGCCTCTTTGATACGAGGATGGTTAGTAAGACCCAAATAACTATTTGAGCCAAACATCAATACTTTTTTGCCGCTAATGATTACTTCTGTGTCCTGTTCCGATTCAATAGCTCTAAAGAAAGGATAAACCCCAAGTCTTTGTGTTTGTTGGGGCAAATCATACTTCGCCATCTTCTTTTGTAACATTCTCATATTTCTGATTGTATAAAAATATAATTATTGAATTCTTTCTTATTAATTGTTTTCTAAAAAACCTGCAAATGTACTAATTTTTTAGCAAACAAAGCAATCTATTTATTTAAGTGGAGTACTTGAAGTCCTTAAAATACTTGAAGTACTTGAAGTTATAAGACATAATACAATTTTAATTCAACACACAGGTAAAGCTCCTCTCCTTTTAGGAGAGGCGGGGGTGAGGTTGATTATTTATACCTATCAGGAAGAAAAACCTGACAGGAATTGCTTTTTAACTTTAAGTACTTTAGGCACTTCAAGTACTTTAAGTACTTAGTCTTACAGCTATCTTGTCGGCTAAGCGGCTTGCTCCTATTCTAAAAAGATCTTTGTTGAGCCACTCTGTTCCTAGTATTTCTTTAACTATTTTTAAGTAATTTAATGCCTGATCGGTTTCTGCTACACCACCTGCTGCCTTGATGCCTACCTTTTTTCCTGTGTTTAGATAGTGTTCTTTTATGGCTTCAGCCATTACATAGAAAGCAGTTTCGGTGGCTCCAGGGCTTATCTTTCCTGTAGAAGTCTTTAAGAAATCAGCGCCGGCAGCTATGGCTATTTCGCTTGCTTTGCGCACATTGGTCAAGGTAAGCAGTTCGCCTGTTTCCAGTATTACTTTTAAATGTACCTTGCCACAATACTCTTTTATGGCGGCTATTTCGTCCTGTACTTTTTGATATTCCCCTTCCAGCAACGAGCCTCTGGAGATTACCATGTCTATTTCGTCTGCTCCCTCGTCTAATGCGTACTTTACTTCTACCAACTTGACAAACAATGGTGATTGCCCCGAAGGGAAGGCTCCTGCTACGGAAGCTGTGCGGATAGCTGTGCCTTTTAATGCTTCTTTTACAACAGCTACCAAGGTAGGATACACACATACCGCTGCCACATTGGGTATATCATAGCCCATTGCTGCAAAGCTCTTGGCTTTGTGGCACAAGGCTATTACTTTTTCGGTAGTATCTGCACCTTCCAATGTAGTTAAGTCAATGCATTGCATTACTATCTTTAGCGCTTCTTTTTCGGTGTAGCTGCCTAATCCTTTGCCAAGAAGCTGGTTTACTTTAGTTGTTATTTCTGTTTCGTTTATCATTATGATGTTGTTTTACTCCACCTCGACTCCGCTCGGTGACCGCTCGATTCTGCTCGGTGACCGATGAGGGTCGTCGAGCGGAGTCGAGACGCAATTTAAGTTGTCGCCATTGCGAGCTCCATTACTTTCAGTACACCAAGTGATCTGATAAATATTTGAAAGCATCCTGACAGGTTTTCCATCCTGTAAGATATAATGGCCTTTCTATATTTATACCTGTCAGGAGGAAAAACCTGACAGGATTTGTCTTCCTATTATTAATTCTTAATTGTTAATTCTTAATTCTTTTACCTAATAAGTGTTACCGTACCTATCTTCTCTATCTTTTCGCCTGTATCTTTTATGGTTCCTGTTATGTGGTAAAGATAAAGACCCATAGGCACGGGCTTGCCTCTGTATGTGCCATCCCAGCCTTTGTTTTTATCTTCGCTTACAAACGCTAATCCATACCAACGGTAATATATCTCCATCTTAAATGTACTGAACACTGCTTCTGTTAGTATCTTAAAAGTATTATTATGTCCAATTAAACTAAAAGCTGAGGGAATATATATTGCAGGTGTGTTTGGATTTACACTATCACAATTCTTATACATTATATTAATAGTATCGGTAGTTGTAATATTATAATCTGCAAAGTATGCTTTTACCCAATAAGTACCCGGCTGTGTAACGGTGTAAGTACTGTTGGTGCTGCCATCCTGCCAAGTATAAGTAGCATTAGGCATATTAGGTTTAAGTATTAGGCTTTCGCCGATGCATAAGGTAGTATCATTACCTAAGCTAAAATTAAAACTGCACTCACATACCGAGACATCATCTACATAAACATAAATTACACCATTTTTACCATTAGGCCAATTAACAATATTATCAAAATTACCTATTGTTAAGTATTGTTCTCCTCCATTAGCTTTAAAACTATTTGATATTTTTAACCAATGTACAGTATCCAAATTAAAAATATCATTTTGCACTTTTATACCATTACTTAAAATAGGAAGTACACTATCTTGAACAGAATTATTTGTGAAAAGCATGCCAATTGAATCAAGGAAAATATAATTATTGGGTGGATATCTATACGAATATTGAGTAAGAGTTATATAAAAATCAGTACAATATCTTCTATTTGCAATTAAAGTATTATTTAATTTTGTTTTTATTGCTTCTCTGTAATCATAATTTGGAATAGAAGAGTTTTGATATATTCCTAAACCGGCATAAGCTACTCCATTGTTTGCATATTGAAACCCAAATCCATTTAAAGGAACAGAAGGAGAAAAAAGTGTTGCTGGAGCACATGCATTGAAATATTCAGTACTTAAGCCCCACCAATATTTACATACATATAAATTACCACTTCCTTCAGGGCAAGTATCTTTTTCTTCAAAAGAAGGATTGTTAACAAGATTAGGTCCTATTACCTGCTCTTTGGTAGCTAAACCACAAAGCAACAACAATACTATTATATAGAATGCTTTATTCATAATGAGAACAAAAGTACAAAAAAGAATTAATAATTAACAATTAAAAATTAATAATTATTTTTTCTTTTTATTTTGTGTTGTTAATTGGAATATTAATAGT
>JBAXLO010000180.1:0-9687 GCA_037134755.1 Bacteroidota bacterium
TTGCTGCCATTTTTTCAACCAGAGTCTCATATTGTAAATATAAGTAGTATGGGAGGATTTCAGGGGAGTGCAAAGTTTAAAGGATTGTCGATATACAGTGCCGCTAAAGGTGCTTTAAACATACTTACCGAATGTTTGGCTGAAGAATTTAATGAACTAGGGATAAAAGTTAATTCGCTTGCGTTAGGCTCAGTGAATACAGAGATGCTTCAACAGGCATTCCCAGGTTATAAAGCTATGGTACAACCACAAGAAATGGCTTTGTATATTAAAAACTTTGCTGAAACAGCGCATCATTATCTTAATGGTAAAATAATTCCTGTTTCTCTAACAACACCATAATTTAATCTTATCATAAGGACTATAAAATAAAAAAGGGAGCTTATTAGCTCCCTTTTTTATTTTATAGTTGATTTTACTATTTATTATTTAACACCTAATAATTCAACTTCAAAAACTAAAGGTGCGTAAGGAGGTATAACTCCACCAGCTCCATTTTCACCGTATCCTAATTTAGAAGGAATGATAAATTTAGCTTTTCCGCCAACTTTCATCATACTTAAACCTTCTTCCCATCCGGGAATAACTTCTCTTTTACCTAATTCAAATTCAAAAGCATCGTAAGGACGTTTTTCATTATATACGTTAGCCTTTTTTGCTTCTTCTTTAATGTTAGTGTCAAAAACTTTTCCGCTTAAAAGTTTACCAATGTAATTAACTTTTACTTTTTTACCGGTTTCTGCTTTAGCACCATTACCTTTTTTTACTTCTACATAATACAAACCGCTTTCAGTTGCTTTAACTTTAATTTTATTGTCTGAAAGATATTTTTCCATATCAGTAGCTTCTTTAGCTTTAGCTTCTTCCATCACCTTTTGTTTTTGAGCTCCCATTTCTTTTCTTTCTTTTTCAAAAGAATCTTTGGTAACTATTTCTTTTAGTTTGATGTCAAAATAAAGAACTGCACCCGGTTTAACAAACTCAGGTAAATTCATATGATGGCTTTTCATTGAATCAGCACTAACGATAAAGGTTGCGCTATCACCAATATGTAACATTGCAAGACCTTCATTGATATCACCAGCAAACATAACAGAATCAAGTGCTGTAAAACGACCTGGATTTCCTGCATTTGTTGCAATAGTAGAATCAGCTGTTCTTACTTTAAATTCACCTACTAAGATATCTCCAATAGATGGTTGTTTTGCATCTTTATTTTGAGTATAAAACTTATAATAAAGCCCTTTTTTTGTTTTTTTGAAGCCTGGGTATTTTGAATTACCACAAGCTGAAAATAAAATTGCTATTACTGCAATTAATAAAATACTAATTTGATGTGTTTTTTTCATTTTTCTATTAATTATTTATTATTCTGTGTAAATTATTCTAAAATTATTTAAATTGTTTACTTATTTCAACTAATTCTACATCATATATTAAGGTCGCTTTTGAAGGGATATTTTTCTCATCTCCCAACAGTCCAAAACCAAGGTGCGAAGGTATAATAAATTTTGCTTTGTCACCAACTTTTAACAATAAAATTCCTTCTTCAAGACCTTTTTCTACTTCTCCCTTCCCAATGTTAAACACTTTTGGTCCTTCATTGTCAGATGAATAAATCATCTTTCCGTTTATTAAATTTGTTTTAAAATTTATCTTAACTCTTGATTTTTTATCAACACTTTTACCATTTCCTTTTTTATAAATAAAATATCTTAAACCCGAACTAGTTTTAGTCATATCCCATTTATACCTCGAAATATATTCTTCTATCAATTCATCTTCAGTATGCGTTAAATGCACATTTGCATTAATAAGTTTCTGTCCATAATCAGCTGGTTTTGGTTTATGAACTTTAGTATTGTTGTCATTATTATTACAACTTAATAAAAGAATACTTATTATTAAGAAATAAAATGTATGAATAATTCTTTTTAAAAACATAAGTTTAACTTAGGTTTAGTTCACTTTTATAATCGTTTATTAAGATGCTTTCAAATCTTTTTAAGGTCTCTTCTAAAGAAATATAAGAATTAGCTCCAGCCGCATTCTTATGACCACCCCCTTCATAATGAGTTCTTGCAAAAATATTAACATTAAAATTCCCTTTTGATCTAAAAGATATTCTAATCTTATTCTCACGTTCAGTAAATAATGCTGCAAGTTGAATTCCTTTAATTGAAAGAGCATAATTTACAACACCTTCTGTATCTCCAACCTGATAATTAAATTTCTTTAAGTCTTCTTTAGTAAGATAAATATAAGCCATTGATAGTTCAGGTAGCACAACTAATCTTTCACTTAATGAATGACCCAACAAACGCATTCTGTTTTCAGAATAGGTATCATAAACTAATCTATGAACATGTTCAGCATCTAAACCCACCCCAATTAATTTTGAAGTTATCTCAAAAGTACGAACATAATTACAAGAAAAGCTAAAACTACCGGTGTCAGTCATTATTCCTACAAAGATACATTCAGAAATTTCTTTATTTATATAGTTTTCATCACCTAACTCTGTTATAAATTCATATATTAACTCTGAAGTTGAAGACACTTTTATAATAGAGATACAATAATCAAATGATTCAGTTTCCGGTTGAAGATGATGGTCTATCAAAACTTTTTTTGCAGTAGATTGCCTTATGTATTCTTCAACTTTATCAATGCGGTTAAGTGCATTAAAATCCAGACAAAAGATAATATCTGCATTAGAAATTACTTCTTTACATTCCTTATTCCTTCTACTATTAATTAATATATTATCAGCATTGGGCATCCATGCCAAAAAGTCAGGAAAGTCGTTTGGAACAATTACATCAACCTTATTTCCTTTAGCTTTAAGATAACTATATAAAGCAAGAGAAGAGCCTATAGCATCCCCATCAGGATTAGTATGTGTTATTATCGAGATGTTCTTTGGAATACTTAGTAATTCCTTTAAGTTGTCTATTTCAAGTAATTTCAAAATGTATTTCTATGTAATTATTTTTTTTGCAAAAATACTAAAATTATTAACACCAATATAATCAATTATTATTAATTTTGCCAATTAATTAATAATTCAAAACTATGAGTACAAACATAACCTTTACAATGGTTAAGCCAACAGCTGTAATTAATGGCAATACAGGTGAGATTACAGATATGATTCTGAAAGCAGGTTTCAAGATAAGAGCAATGAAATTTTTGAAACTTTCTACTCAAAATGCAGAAGAATTTTATGCAGTTCATAAAGAAAGACCTTTTTTTTCAGATTTAGTTAAGTATATGTCTTCAGGTCCTATCTTTGCAATAATGCTTGAAAAAGAAAATGCTGTAGAAGATTATCGTAAATTTATAGGAGCAACAGATCCTTCAAAAGCTGACGCAGGAACTATTAGAAGTAAATTTGGAGTGTCATTGCAACAAAATGCAGTTCACGGTTCAGATAGTGATGCAAATGCAGAAATTGAATGTAATTTCTTCTTTTCAACTTTCGAACGTTTTTAAATTCGGATTAACTTTAAATAAAAAGGGGCTTACTGAAAAGTGAGCCCCTTTTTATTTATACAGGTTCATCTCTGATTAGATGATTAATAAATCTATTTGTTATAATAAAAAAAAGAGGGCTTGATAAATCAAACCCTCTTTTGCGGTCCGGACGGGACTCGAACCCGCGACCCCGTGCGTGACAGGCACGTATTCTAACCAACTGAACTACCGAACCAGACTTTTCATATTTTTCTTCCCTTAAAAGTTCTGCAAAAGTAATACTTTTTTACGAACTACAAAATAAAAAATGAAAATAATTAAATCTTTTTTTATTTTATGTTGTTTATCTCTGGCACAGAATTTGCTTATGTTGTTAAAAAATTGTAATATTTCTGAATGTTGAGAAATAATTATTAATTTTGTATCGTTAATAAGTTGAATTTTTTATAAGCATTAATAATAAATAAATGAAAAAGATAGTTCTAACATTTTGTCTGTTCTTTATAGCATTAGCTTCAATCTATGCTCAAGAAATAAAACAAAATACAGATGCACCTGAAATAAAATTTAAAGCAACTACCCATGATTATGGTACAATTGTTCAAGGTGCTGATGGAAATTGCGAATTTAAATTTACAAATATAGGTAAAGAGCCTTTAGTTTTATCAAATGTAGCAGCTTCTTGTGGATGTACTATTCCTACTTGGTCAAGAGAGCCGATTATGCCGGGAAAAGAAGGGCTTATTAAAGTACATTATGATACTAATCGTATTGGAGCTATTAATAAACAAATTACAGTGATGTCGAATGCAAAAACCGACAGATTAGTTCTTACTATTACTGGTACTATTAATGCAAAACCTACTGAACTTATGCCCGAAAAGAATTTGAATCCATTAAGTTCACCTATTAATCACTAAGAGGTATTAAAAGAAAAGTATAAATATAAAATCGATTAATTCAAATATAATTAATATAACAATCAAATTTTTAAAATAATAAATAAACATCATTTACATTATGAAAAAAGTAATTTTAACTTATTGCTTCTTATTTTTAGCAATCTTTTTAGTAAAAGCGCAAGATGTGTCTGTAAATCCTAATGGACCAGAAATTAAATTTACAGCAACTACACATGATTATGGTACAATTATGCAAGGTGGCGAACCTAATTGTGAATTTAAATTCAAAAATATAGGTAAAGAACCTTTAATACTATCTGGTGCAGTTGGTTCTTGCGGTTGTACAATCCCTACTTATTCTAAAGAACCTGTTATGCCAGGTAAAGAAGGTACTATTAAAGTTCATTATGACACTAATCGTATTGGTTCATTTACAAAAACTGTTACAATAACTTCAAATGCCAAGACTGACAGAGTTGTTTTAACCATACAAGGCACAGTAAATGCTAAGCCTGCTGATCCTAATGCTCCAGCACCTGCACCTTCAGCACCTGCTAATCACTAAGAAAACTATCATAAAATAGATATTACATTTAAATCCCGGTAGAGAAACCTATCGGGATTTTCATTTTTACCTTAAAATAATAAAACACATTATGCCAAAGATCTCAACCAAGGGTATTAATATGCCCGAATCTCCAATAAGGAAATTAGTTCCTTTTTCTGACGAAGCTAAAAAGAGAGGAAGAAAGGTTTATCATCTTAATATTGGTCAGCCTGATATTGAAACACCTGAGGGTGCAATGAATGTATTGAAGAATACAGATATAAAAGTAGTTGAATACAGCCATTCGGCAGGTATTTTATCTTACAGAAAGAAATTAGTTGAATATTACAAACAATGTAATATTGATGTTAACGAAAATGATATTATCGTTACTACAGGCGGTTCCGAAGGTATTTTATTTGCCTTTATGATTTGTTTGAACGAAGGTGATGAAGTTATTATTCCTGAACCATTTTATGCTAACTACAATGGTTTTGCAAATGCTGCAGGTGTTGTAGTTAAACCAATTAATTCAATTATCGACAATGGTTTTGCTTTACCGGCTGCTTCTGAGTTCGAAAAACTTATTACACCTAAAACAAAAGCTATTTTAATCTGCAATCCAAATAATCCTACCGGTTATTTGTATTCAGAAGAAGAATTACAATCATTAAAAGATTTAGTAAAGAAATATGATCTTTACTTGATGTCTGATGAAGTTTACCGTGAGTTTTGCTATGATGGCAACACCCATTTCTCAGCAATGAATTTAAAAGGAATTGAAGACAATGTAATATTGCTTGATTCAGTTTCTAAACGCTATAGCGCATGTGGTGTTCGTATTGGCTGCATTATTTCTAAAAACAAAGAAGTAATGAAAACTGCTATGAAATTTGCTCAGGCTCGTCTAAGTCCTCCTACTTTCGGACAAATTATTTCTGAAGCTGCTATTGATACACCTGCTTCTTATTTTGATAAAGTTATAAAAGAGTATGTAACCCGCAGAGATATAGTTGTTGAAGCTATCAATAAGATGGAAGGATGTTTTTGTCCTAAGCCTAAGGGTGCATTTTATGCAGTGGCTCGTTTGCCAATTGATGATGCTGATAAATTTTGCCAATGGTTATTAGAATCGTTTGAATATAACAACGAAACAGTAATGCTGGCACCTGCTACCGGCTTTTATTCTACAAAGGGAAAAGGAAAGAACGAAGTACGTATAAGCTATGTATTGAAAGCAGAAGACCTTAAAGCTGCTATGAAATGCTTAGAAGAAGCTTTAAAAGTATATCCAGGAAAAACAATATAAGTTTAAAGAGAGTACTTGAAGTACTTGCAATACTTAAAGTACTTGAAGTTATAAAACAATAAAGGCTGTCATTGATTTGGCAGCCTTTATTGTTTTTCTCCTGACAGATTTCATCCTGTGCTTTAATTATCCATTGCTGAAGATATTCTTTTTCTCTCTCATTCATATATATACCCCTTCTTTAAGTGCTGTTCTGACAATATGCCCCATAAATGCACTTTTTTCTTTAATCTCTTCTTCGCTTTCAATAAATACATCCGTCATCAAACCAAATTTTACAGCCATTTTCCTGAACATTGCTTTATACTGCATTTTCTTTTGCATTTCAATATTTACAGGATTAATAAGTATAACATCATAATCGCTATTAGTATTAGCTTCTTCTCTAGCTCTCGAACCAAACAAAAGCACTTTACAACCCGGTAACAATTGCTCTGCTATATCTTTAATAATTAACAGTTCTTTTGAACTTTCCATTATGATTATTTTTTTACAAAGATACTAAATAATTATGAATTATGAATTATTTTATATTTAGATCCAAAGATAAGGTTTAAATATAAAGAAAAAGAATACTTGATGTTAGATAAAATCAAATCTTTCATTAAGTGAATACACAAACCTGTCAAATCGCAATATCTCACCAAAAATCGTGGAATCTCAATAAAGTTTAAAGCTTTTCAAGTTTTTATTGATTTATATAAAAAGATTTTACTAAGTTTGCCGAAAATATTAAAAACACAACATTATGACAGGATATATAATTTTAGGAGTGCTGGTTTTACTGGTACTTTATGTAATTTTAACCTATAATAATATAGTTAGAAGCAACAATGAAATAGATAAAGCTTTTGGAAGCGTAGATGCAATGCTGAAAAAAAGGTATGATTTAATACCAAATTTAGTTGAAGTAGTAAAACAATACATGATTCATGAGTCAACAGTATTAACTGAAGTAACTAAATTAAGAACATCATACTCTGAGAATATGACAAGTGAAGATAAAATTGACTTACACAACAAAATTACTAGTAAAGTAAGTGGTTTATTGTATAATGTAGAAAATTATCCTGACTTAAAAGCAAATCAGAACTTCTTACATTTACAGGCTTCGTGGAATGAAGCAGAAGAGCAAATTTCAGCTGCTCGCAGATATTATAATTCAGCAGTAACCGATTATAATAATTCAATACAAACTTTCCCCTCAAGTATAATTGCAAAGCAAATGGGATTTAAACATAAAAATGTTTTTGAAATTAGCGAAGAAGAACGTAAAAATATTAATGCAAAAGAGCTTTTTGCTAAGTAAAATATGAAGACAGTAGAAGAATTATATTCTTTTTATCAATCTGATTTGGACCCTTTGTTTGAACCACTTGTGGAGATGAGGAATTCAAATCAAAAGAAATTAATTCGTAATATTTTCTTATTTTCACTTATTCCCACAGCAGTAATTTTATATTTTGTATTTTGTAGATTTCCTGCAATTATAATTTTCTTATTTATAATTTTTTTATCTTACCAAACGTATCGTATTTATAAATACTCATTAAAAGAATACAGTCAGAAATTAATTAAAAAATATAAAAGCACAGCATTCCCTCTTTTATTAGGTTTTCTTTTTGATGAATATAATTATTTAGAAAATCAAAGGATATCGGCTGTAGTTTTAAACAAAAGCATGCTTATTAACGATTATATTACCATTACTGAAGGAGATGACTATATGAAATTTACTTTAGATGATACCGATATTATGTTGAGCGAGATACATGCACTTAATATATATCAGGATAGTATCTTTAATGGTATTTTTATTTCAGCATCTTTTAATAAAGAATTTACTTCCAAAACATTTTTATTCCCAAAAGATATAATTTCAAGCATTAACCATATAGAAAAACAAGTCTTTTCCGATTTCAAAAAAGTAAAACTCGAAGATAGTGAGTTTGCAAATGAATTTTTGGTGTTAAGTTCCGATCAGATTGAAGCCAGATATATTCTTACAACAAGTTTAATGCAGCGTATATTAGATTATAAAGAAAAAATTAATAAAAAAATATCTCTTTCTTTTGTTGATAATAGGTTGTATTGTGCTATCCCCGATCAAATCAACCCCTTTATGCCAGAATCTTTCGAAGATATAAATTTTAATTATATAAATACTATTTACGAACATATTAAAGCATATACTGATTTGATAGAGGATTTACATTTAAATGTGAGGATTTGGAATAAAGAATAAAAATATGAAAACTGAAGCTGAATTATATGATTTTTTTGAAACGGAATTAGTACCTTTATCTGAACCAAAAGTAAATTCAAGTAATAAAAAAACAGATAAATCAGATATAATTAAAATAATAGTTATTATTTCATTTATTTTATTTGTCATTTTCTTATTTACTGGTTCCTTCCCTGTATTATTACCTGTTTTCTTTTTATTCGCATTTTATAGATCTTATGATGATAATGATAAAAGAGAAACGGAAATCGAAAATGTTGAAAATTTTAAGAAAAAATACATGAATGTTGTTTTTCCTAAAATAGTTGGTTTTTTATTCGAAGACTATGAATA
This sequence comes from Bacteroidota bacterium, assembly GCA_037134755.1. Taxonomy (GTDB): domain Bacteria; phylum Bacteroidota; class Bacteroidia; order Bacteroidales; family JACABE01; genus JBAXLO01. Next base: position 8,814 of record JBAXLO010000180.1, read on the forward strand.
TATTCCAAATCAACGAATATCAAATGTAGTTTTAAATAAAAGTATGTTACTCGAACATCACGTTTCTTCTGTGGAAGGAGAGGGTTTTATGAGATTCACAGTAGGAGGATCAGATGTTATGTTTAGCGAAACTAAAGCATTAAATGATAATTTAAATAGCATATTTAAAGGTGTCTTTTTATCAGCTTCTTTTAATAAGAATTTTACATCAAAAACATTTCTTTTTTCCAAAAGTATCACAGCTTTTATTAAAAATACTGAAAAAAAGATATTTTCAGAATTAGAGATAGTTAAACTTGAAAACAATGAGTTTGATCATGAATTTTTAATATTAAGTACTGATCAGGTTGAAGCTAGGTATATATTAACACCTAATTTAATGGAAAGCATTCTTAATTATAAACATAAAATGGGTGCAAATATTTCGATTTCTTTTGTTGATAACAGATTATATTGTGCAATTCCCGATTTTAGTTATCATTTCGACCCATATCAATATTATTCTACAGATTTTAGCTATGTTAAAGATGTTTATAATCAACTAAAAATTTATACTGACATTGTAGAAGATTTACATTTAAACCTTAGAATTTGGAGTAAAGAATAAATAAACAGCCCCACCAAAAACTGATGAGACTGCTTTAATTATTCATTAGTGTATATATACTATTTTTTTAAAAAAGCTTAGTTTCTTATTATGTAAGGATATATAATAAAAGCAAAAGCCTTTCATATTTCCAACTAATGGTATAGGTTCTTTAGTTTATAAATGAAGAGTTTAAATTTGTGATTTCATTTTATCGTCCTGTGATATTAAAAGCATTGCCTTTGATGTCAAATCTCAGAAAAATGATACCAAAAATTCAATCTTTGA
>JBAXLO010000181.1:0-9651 GCA_037134755.1 Bacteroidota bacterium
AGGAGGAACGACGAAGCAATCTATTGTTATTATGATAAATGAGATTGCTTCACTTCGTTCGCAATGACGAGCGTTATTATAACAAAATGACTTACTTGACTTGGCTTATAAATATTTATTTTAAGATAAGGTAGTATTGTTGTATAGAATCCTTAAATTTGCAGAAAATTAATCTAATGTCAAAAATAAGCTGGAAACCCGGTACAATGATCTATCCTTTGCCTGCAATTATGGTTAGTTGCGGTTCATCTGAAGAAGAGTTTAACATTATAACTATTGCCTGGACAGGCACTATTTGTTCAAATCCACCTATGTGTTATATTTCGGTTCGCCCTAACAGACATTCATATAATATTATTAAAAAGAATATGGAGTTTGTAATCAACCTTACCACCGAAGATCTTGTATTTGCCACAGATTGGTGTGGAGTAAAGTCGGGGAAAGATTTTAATAAGTTTAAAGAAATGAATTTGACTCCTGAAAAGGCACAGTTAGTTAAAGCGCCTTTAATAGCCGAATCGCCGGTTAATATAGAGTGTGTTGTTAAAGAAATCAAACAATTGGGCTCACATGACATGTTTATTGCTGAGGTAGTAGCTATAAATGCAGATGATAAATATTTGGATAAAGAGACCGGAGCTTTTGATTTTGCCAGTGCTAAACCTCTTTGTTATTCTCATGGAAAATACTTTAACCTTGGAGATCTTCTAGGGACTTTCGGCTATTCGGTTATGAAACAAAAAACTAAAAAGAAAAAGGGACTTGATGTATAAAACTATCATTTATGTTAAAGTATAGTTAATGTATCCAATTAAATCTCTTCATTACAAATATAATTCTTAATTTTACCACTTTATAATTAATCACAGAAATGAGAAAAATCACATCGTTTATTTTAATCTGTAGCTTTATTATCTTAAGCTATAGTTCAATTTCGCAAACCATTTTAAATGGAATCAGAGCCGACAAACTTATTAAGGGCGCTGAAATGATAAGGATGAACGACCAAACAGGTGTTCCTTCTTTTATTAAGTTCAGAAAAGGATCGGAAGTTTCATTCGACAAACTGAACGGATTAATAACAAATGTTATCAATCCTACCTCTGAATTCGGTTATAAACTTATCAAATCCGAAAAAGATAATTTAGGGTATGTTAATTATCGTTATTATCAAACATATCAATCTTATGCTTTACAAAATGGAATGTTTATTGTTCATGTAAAAGATGGTAAGATAATTTCTATTAATGGTGATATTAACAAACAAATTAGTATTGCTAATACCATTACTTTATCAGAAGATGCAGCTTTGCAACAAGCATTATCACAGATAAATGCTAGCAAATACAAATGGCAGATACCTGAAGAGGAACAATTTATTAAAAAAGATCTTAAAGATCCTAAAGCAACTTATTATCCTAAAGGAGAAATAGAACTTTATTATGATAATGCAACTCAAAAGTATTTTTATACTTATAAGTTCGATATCTATGCTTCAAAACCACTTATGAGAGCAGATTGTTATGTAGATGCTTCCAATGGAAAGATATTATTTAAGAATAGTAAGATACATTTTGCAGATGTTCCGGGAACAGCTGTAACTAAATATAGCGGAACACGTGCAATTACAACCGACAGCCTTAGTGCTACAGATTATATATTAAACGAAACATCAAGAGGTGGTGGTATCGAAACTTATAATATGTTAACTACAACATCATACGCATCAGCTGTTGATTTTCATGACACTGATAATAACTGGAACAATGTAAATACAGCCCATGACGAAGTAGCAACAGACGCTCATTGGGCAGGTGAAAAAACTTATGATTTTTATAAACTGAAGTTCAATAGAAATAGTTTGGATAATAATAATTTAAAGTTAAAGCTTTATGTGCATTATGATGTAAATTATGCTAATGCTTTTTGGGATGGTGCTGAAATGAACTTTGGTGATGGAAGTACAGGTTCAGGAATGGGGCCATTAACCGCAGTGGATATTTGCGGTCATGAAATGACTCATGGTGTAACTTCATTTACTGCCAATCTTACTTATGGTGGCGAATCAGGTGCTATGAACGAAGGTTTCAGTGATGTAATGGGTACAGCAATTAAGTTCTATGCTAAACCTCCTCAAACAGCTACATGGCAAATGGGATCAGATATTGGAACTGTTATCAGAGATTTATCTAACCCTAAAGCTTATCAATTACCAAATACATATCTAGGTACTTATTGGGTTACAACAGTTGGTTGTACTCCATCAACAAATAATGACGAATGTGGTGTTCATACAAATATGGGAGTTCTTAGTTATTGGTATTATCTGCTTTGCCATGGTGGTTCAGGAACTAATGATATTGGCAGTGTATATAATGTAACCGGTATCGGAATGGACTCTGCAACTGCTATTGCTTATAGAACTCTTACTACTTATCTTGTTCCTTCATCACAATATGCTGATGCCAGATTTTATGCAATACAGGCAGCTACTGACTTATATGGAGCATGTAGTCAAGCAATGATAAGCACAACAAATGCGATGTATGCTGTAGGTGTAGGTGCTGCATTTGTACAAGGAGTTAGCAGTAATTTTTCTGCAGATTTAACTACTTTCTGTAATACACCTGCAACTATTAATTTTACAAACTTAAGTAATAATTGCACAACATTCAACTGGGATTTTGGCGATGGAACTACAAGTACAAGTTATAATCCTAGCCATGTTTATAATACATTTGGTAGTTTTAATGTAAAACTAGTTGCTACCGGAGGATGTGGTTCGGATAGTATTACTAAAACTGCTTTTGTAAGCGTTGCGCCTACCAATCCTTGTACTTATGATATGCCTGCATCAGGTTTGAGTACAATAAGTTCGTGCAATGGAATATTATTAGACAATGGAGGAACAGCTAACTATATAGATAACACAAATCCTGTGACAACAATTGCTCCTACAGGTGCTACTTCTCTAACTTTAACTTTTACAAGTTTTAGTTACGAAACAAATTATGATTATCTAAACATATATAATGGCGCTGATACTTTAAGTCCACTTATAGGAAGTTTTACAGGCACAGCATTACCACAAGGAGGAACAATAACGGCTTTTTCAGGTAAAGTAACTATTAAACAAAAAACAGATATTGGAACTACTATGTCAGGTTTTATTATGAACTGGCAAGCTGTGTTTGATACGAATGCCGCTACAGTATGTAATTTTAAAGTGTCGGATACTACAAGTTGCGATGGCTTAATTAATTTTACAGATCTTTCATCTAATTGTCCTAATGGTTGGTTTTGGAGTTTTGGTGATGGAACAACTGATATAGTTAAGAATCCAACACATGTTTATTTAAATAATGGTACTTATAATGTAAAACTTAAAGTAATTAATTCCAATGGCATTGATTCTATTATTAAAAATCAATTAATAACAATTAGTAAACCACTTGATCCAACATTATCATTTACTGACACTACTCATTGTGGCCCTACCAACTTCTTTATAACAGCTACTCAAAACGGTAACGGTAACTTAAAATGGTTCGATTCTCCTACTAGTACAGCAGCAATTGATACCGGTTCAGTATTTGCGACTCCTTTAATTTCAGCTCCTAGTACTTATTATTATGTTGAAATGCAACAAGACAAACCTTCTATTTATGGTGGGAAGTTAGACTCTACAGGAGGCACATTCCAAAATTACACACAAAATACGCAACGTGGTATTATCTTTAATTGTTATGCTGAAGCTAAACTTATAAGTGTATGGGTAAAAGCTTATGGTGCCGGAAACCGTACTATTGAATTATGGAATAGTGCTGATAGTATTATCTTATCTAAAACAGTTAACATTCCAAATGGCATTAGTAGAGTTTATCTAAACTTTGATTTGCCAATTGAAAATAATTTAAAATTGTATGGTCCACTTATCCCCAATTTATATAGAAGTTCGATGGGTAACAATAGTACAACTCCATATCCTTATCCTTATAATATTAATAATGTCGTTAGTTTAATTACATCTACTGTAACAACAGGTGTTAGCAGTCCTAATAATCTTTATTATTATTTTTATGATTGGGAAGTTAAAACAGCCCCTTGCAAGAGCAATAGGGTTCCTGTTCATATTGCAATTGGTGCAAATGCTCCTAATGCCAGCTTTACTTATAATCAAACTACAGGACAATTTACAAACACAGCAACTCAGATAACTTCTTACAACTGGAACTTTGGTGATGGCAGTACTTCTAATCTTGCTAGCCCTATTCATTTTTATTCAGCTAACGGAACATACACTGCTAAATTAGTAACTACTAATTCATGTGGTGCTGATTCTACCACTCAATCTATTGTCATAACTAATGTATCAGTACATGAAAACTCTTTCTTTAAAGACTTTAATATTTATCCTAATCCAACAAATAAATCTGTAAATATTACCTTAACATCAGCGACTTCAGCTAATGCAAATATTATAATTTATGATCTGTTAGGGAATACTATTTATAGCGAAAATATTACTATAAATACTACTGAGTATAACCATAAGGTGGATGTAAGTACTTTTGGAAAAGGAATCTATTTCATTAGCTTAAAATCAAACAATACAACAATATCTAAGAAGCTTATAGTTTATTAAAAACAACTTATAGTTTATAATAATAATGAAGCCCGATAACTAATAATTATCGGGCTTCTTGTTATAAATAATACTATTAGATTAAAGAAATAGTCGATAACAGTAATATCTAAAGATAAAAAAAACCTCCATCAAATTAATGATGGAGGTCCCAAATATAATTTAGTTTTGATAAATATTATTCTTTAATATGTTTTGGTTTTACTATGGTAAATGTTCTTACGATATTAAATCCGAAATATACAAAACCTTTGCCCCATGTTCCTTGTGTTTCGGTTAAGAAACCACGTTCGAATAAAGGTTGAGAATTAGTTACAAAAAACTGGAATACATGTCCACCAGTTTCCATATCAATCCCTAAAGAAAGAGAGTTGTCATAACTCTGTCTGGTTGTACTATTCATTATATAATGATATTCGGCATTAACCGACATACGTTTTGTTACCTTCATTCTACCGCCTCCACCAAGAGTAAATATATCATTAGGATCGGCGTTTAAAGCAACAATGTTTTTGTGAACAAGTGATGGTGTAAGTTGTAAAGATAATGAATTAGTAATTTTACTTGCAATCAATATCTGGTGTACAAATGATAATCTTGATGAGAAATGATTGTCCCATTCAGGATGTGACCAATGTGTTCCGGTGCAAGCCATGTCGCAGAAATAAGATACTGATACCGGCATACTGAAATCAGTTGTCTGACGAAGGATTTTGTATTTTACTGAACCATCTAATGTCTTTCCTTGATTACTTCTTCCTAAGCCAATGCATAGTTTGTCAGTAAAACTATATTCTAATCCAAAACGAATAAAAGCTGACAAATCTAAACCATAGAAATCATATAAACCACTGTTTAATGCTCCAAAATGATGTGAGATATTGAAATTAAGATTTCCTTTGCCGGGGCTTTCTATAGATTGTCCGATAACTATATGAGATGTTTTGAAAGTAGCATAACTATATGCTTTTGTTTTTACGGTGTCGGGGCCGAATTCAGACAATAAATCCTGTGAGAACGTACTTTTTGCAAATACTATCAAAAGAACAATTAAAAGAATATTAAATTTTCTCATGTCAATGTTTTTAAATAAACCCCGTTCCGCCACAGCGGAACGGAGATATGTTTATTTTTAAAATTATTTTTTTAATGCTTCCAATGTTGCATCAACAACTATCTGAACTGATTCAGCAATTTTACCTGCTACTGCACCCGGAATAGTAATTTTATAATCTTTAATTGCAATATTGAATTTGCTGTTAACAGTTACTTTGCCATCTTTTACTTCTATACTTCCGTTTTCTTTTACCTTTTTAGTTACACCATGTATTGTAAGATCGCCTTCAACAACTGCATTGTATTTTCCATTCTTAGTAAAATTAATATCTTTTGCGTTAGTAATTTTACCTTTGAAAGTTGAGTTAGGATATTTAGGTGATTCCATATAATTTTCATTGAAATGTTCTTGCATTAATGCTTGTTTAAATTCAAATGAAGTTATCAATACCTGAAAAGCCAAATCTCCTGTTGTAGCATCTACTATAACTTTAACCTGATTATTCTTGCCTTCTATTTTTTCCATAGGAGCATCAGAATTAAAAGTTATTTTACCATTTTTAGTCATATACTTTTGTGCAAATACACTTGATGATAACATCATAAGCACAATTATTAATCTCAAAACTATTTTCATTGTTGTTATTTATTTAATGATTATTTAAATTTATTTTACTATTGAGCATTTTTCAAAAATTAAATCGGTACCCGACATACCTTTGCAAAGTCCTTTGATTTTAACTGCTGTTGCAGGTGCCATCTTTTTAGTTTCTTCGCAATGTTTTTGTAACATAGTGCATCTTACACCTCCGTCAGCATTTAATTCAGCAAAAGGATCATCACTTTTAACCTGATTTGTTGTGTCTTGTTTTTGAGTAAATACAGCTACAACAAGAGTATCAGATGGAGCTTCTATTTTAGATATATTTCCGCTTACTTCTATTACTTTATCATTATATAATGAATCAGCTTTAGCTTTGTTGGCTGTATATTCTTTATAGATATCATCAGCTTTTAAAGTGTATTCTGTTTTTGCAGTTTCAACATCCTTATTTGGTTTATTGATGTATTTAAAAACTCCTATTGCTGCAATTATACCCACTACTACAAGTACTAGCACTACTTTTAACCACATTTTCATATTTAATATATTGTTTTAATTATTAATTGTTCTTTCGTAATTCCTACCTACTGGCAAGCGTAATTCGTAATTCGTAAATTATCTTCTTTTAGTTATTCGGTGCTCCCTTATGAACCCAAGCTACTATTTGATTAACCTGACATGATGGCATTTTGCCTGTTTTAGGCATACCATTGCTAGTATAAGTAACTGAATTTACAAGTTTGCCATTGTCAACTACAACTTTTATGCCAGCATAAGAATCTAAAGCCCATCCACCCGATGGATTTGCTGTAGAGTGGCAAGTTACGCAGTTGCCGGCCATTATAGCTTGAATAGTTCCTGAATAGGTGATGTTTGTTGTATCGCATACTGGTTGAACAAAGCGGTAAAGACCTTCTTCAGAATCGCGGTAGCAGCTACTTAATATAAATACTGAAGCTACTATTAATGTAAATATTATTGATGTTTTTTTCATGATTTCTTAATTATTAGGTGTTCCGGCATTATACCATTTCGCTATTTGTGTGATTTTACAATCTGATAATTTTGCTGTTGGTGGCTTAGGCATTGGATTGCCGCTTGAGTCAGTAATATCTTGAACAATATTATAAGCTGCATCCGAAATTTCTTGCCAATTAGTATAAGGTTTGCTGCTACCTGTTCCATGACAACCCCAGCAATTTCTTTTGATAATAGGCAATACAGCACCACTATATGTATAGATACTAGTGTCGCATGCACATGTATTATTGGGCGCTCCTTGCTTTATCCATCCATAGATAAGCGTAACTTCTTCCAAATTTAAAAATGAATGTGGCTTAGGTGGCATTGAACTTCCTATACAAGTAGTATATAATCTGCTAGCTTGAGGATCGCCTGCTTTTACAAGCTTCATAATGTCAGCATAAGTACTTAGGTTAGGGTTTTGACTACCTGAATGACATCCGCTGTAAGCACAATTAGATTGTATTAGCGGAAGCACATCGTCAGAAAAACAAATGCCTGCAGGTATTGTGCTTTCGTCAATGATTGGAGGTGTTGAGTCGTGTTTGCACGAAATAATAACTACCATGCTTATTGCAGCTATTATACTAAATAAGGATAGAATCTTTTTTGACATACTAAATGTTTTTTTTGATAAATAAGATACTCATTGAAAAAAAATTATTTTATAATTGGGATTATTCTTTTAACTTAATAATCACGTAAGGGAAACAATATAGTTTTAAAAAGGTTAATGCAAAATCCTTATTTAGAACCGTTCTAAATAAGGATTTTAGATATTTTGCTATTTATTAGGCGTTTATTTATAAACAGCTGTAAATGTTTAAATAATTTTTAACTTTTTTTAAACATTCATTGAACGAAATTATATTCTGCGTAAGCAAAAGAAAAAGTGCTTTTATTTCATGGTGATAACCAGCATTCCTTCTTCGTCCGAATCATTATAAAGCATGATGTATGCATTATTTTCGGCACCTAGCTGTCCCATTTTAAATTCGTTTATTTCTTTTTCGCCTATATTGCAAGTAGTATTTGGAATTTTATCAACTGTTGGTGTAATTACACTATCCGAGAAGAGTTTAAAACTAGTGCCAAGATATGCACGTACTTTTATAACACTTTTTTTAGTATGATTTAAAGGGAGGGTAATTAATTTATGTGCTCCTATATAATACTGAAATTCATTAACCTTTAGTTTGATTTCGCCTGTTGATTGTTTGGTATGCATTTCTTCCAAATCAAAAAAGCCATCAGTTTTTAAAGGTTCATTTCTATGAAAATACATACATTTACCTAATAAACCAAACAACTCATCAGCAACAAAATCCTGATTTTTTTTAAGATTAGTCGATGCCTTGTACAATGCTTTTAAATCGGCATCTTTTAATTTCAAACCATCATCCAATTTTTTATGGAAAACCACAGCCATATCCATAACTGTATCAACCAATGGATACACTTTAGTTCTTTCTACAAAAGCCTGAACTTCCAATACCTTTCCTTCTTCGGTTGTGGGTGTATAAAACCCTGATAACTTATCAGGAAACATTTTTGCCCATTCGATGGTTGTATTTAGATAGTGCTGTTGCACACCCATATCCCACAAATGCACTTGTGCCGACTCTTCTCTTAATATGGCAGCAAAAGCCTCTACCGAACCTTCGGATGGACCTCTGGCGGCAAGCCATAAGGCATATAAGGCATCATAGTCGTCAGCTATCGGCAAAAGTATATTGTACATTGCCAAATACTCAGGATCATCGTCCTTAGCTGTCTTTAAAGCGTTCAATGTAAAATGCATTATTACTACAAATTTCACAAATGAACTGTTGTGATGCGATTTAAAAGGATTATTTGAATAAGGCCAACTCATGATTTTATTTTGTTTTATTTATAAATTTATGAAAATATATTTTTAAAATGATGTCTATAAAAAAAACAAAATTACTAAATATTTTTAACAATCTAACTAATTATTTTCCAAAAGGTTTTTATTTTATAGCTAATCGTTTAACAGGGTACATTCTATCTATTAAAAATAAATTTTGTAAAAGATATTTATAGAAAATCTTTTACTTTTTAAAAATAAGAAATAATTAGATTGAAATTAAAACTCCAATTTCGTAACTGCCTGATCGAACTTATGGGTGAAGTGTGTACAAATATTCCCTTCCTAAAATAAGTCTATTTGTGGTGTGTACAAATATTCCCTTCCTAAAATAAGTCTATTTGTGGTGTGTACAAATATTCCCTTCCTAAAATAAGTCTATTTGTAGTGTGTACAAATATTCCCTTCCTAAAATAAGTCTATTTGTAGTGTGTA
>JBAXLO010000182.1:0-9628 GCA_037134755.1 Bacteroidota bacterium
GAGGCAGGGGTGTTAAAGTATGTTAATTCTCTAACAAGTCTATTATGCGATGTTTATAACATAAAATCATACAAATAGTAGCTTTTATCTAAGCTAAATTACTTTTTATTCTTTAAATTTAATAGTGTAGTCTAATAAGTAATATGTCGTCATAATGAAAAAACATTTTACATTTTAATTTAATTAACAATAATTTAATATTTAAGTATATATATTAATGAATTAAATAATATCTTTGCAAATTATTTTAAAAAATAATGTTCTAAATATGACAACACGTTTTAAATTTTATATTAGCTTCATACTTTTAGTTTTATCTTATACTATAACAAATGCACAGACCTATAATGATGAAGAAAAAGAAATGGATAAAACACCTTGTGGAGGCACTGAACGCTGGAGTGTAAAAGTGCTTACCGACGCAGCAAGTACTCAAGTTAATTATACGCCGGTACTTACAACTATTAACAATCTAATAAATATAGCCACCCCTAGCACTAGTACCACTGCGGCAAGATTTACCGGGCTTGAATACACTACCTATAAAATAAAATGCAAGTTATCTCAAGTGAGGGATGAATCAGACAATGATTTTCATTTGGTAGTTACGGATGGCACACATTTTATGATTACCGAAATACCTGATCCACTATGTGCTGTTGCTTCAACTTCTGCTCATGTAAACGAATATGTAGCTGCCCGTCAGTTTGTTTCTACTTATGTGCCTATTATCCCAAATTTACAGGTTACTTTGCCGGATGTTTCTATTACAGGTGTGGCTTTTCTGGATCCGCCTCATGGGCAATCAGGTGAAGCTCCAAATCATTTAGAACTTCATCCTATCTTGGATATACATTTCTGGACTTCTGCCGATTCTACAACTGATGCTGTTGATAATATTAGTATGCCTGAACCTTTGCTTACTGTTAATATTTTCCCAAATAAGTTCGCTAACAGTGCACAGCTTAATGTTAAAACAAAAGATCCTATTCTTGGCAACTGTAGTTTTGAATTATACTCCTCTGATGGCAACAAAGTTAATGAAATGAACTTGCCTATAACTAACAAAAATGAAATTAAATATACTATACATCGTGGCAATTTAACTTCTGGACTTTACATATATCGTATCAGAAACAATAACAAGCTAATGTATGATGGTAAGCTAATAATTGAATAGATTTTTTTGGTAATTTAATAATAACTTAATTTAGATAAGACACAATATATCTAAATTAAACTCTAATTTTGCAAGATTAAATAATAAGAATGAAAAGAAACATACGCTACACAATTGCAATCATATCTATCTCGATATTACTAACAAGCTGGGGCTATACCGGACACAAAAAGATTAGTTATAACTGTATATTTTCGTTTAATCCTGAGATGTCGCAATTTTTAATATGGGCTACTCAACTTCAGGATCATGCTTCGGATGCAGATGATAGAAAATCAATTGACAAAACAGAAGGTCATAAACATTTTATAGATATTGATAATTATGATGAATTTAAAAGCAATCATAAGATCCCTCAAAACTATGATACATTAGTTGCTTTACATGGCGAAATGTTTGTATCAAAACAAGGCATTCTGCCCTTTACAACTAAAACAACGTTTGACACACTTGTTAATTGTTTTAAACGCAGAGATTGGGATAAAGCGATGCTTACAGCTGCTGATCTTGGTCATTATGTAGGCGATGGACACATGCCATTGCATACAACTAATAATTATGATGGTAAATTTACAAACCAAAGTGGTATCCATTCAAGATACGAATCGCGAATGGTAGATGATCATATTAAAGAGTTTTTATATTCTATTGATACTATTTCGTATATTCATAATGTCACTCAATATATTTTTAATTATATTTATTTTAATAATAAGTATGTTGATTCAGTTCTACAAGCTGATACATATGCAACTCAAATTGCCGGTAATACTAATTCAACAGCATATACTGATGCGTTGTGGGGTAAAACTAAAAATTACACCATAATGTTATTCAAAAACGCATCGCATTCACTTGCCGAACTGTTATATACTGCATGGGTTGATGCGGGTAAGCCATTGATGAATCAACAAGATATAGCTTTATTTAATACTAATTCAAAAATAAGTTTACAAATCATCCCTAATCCCATTAAAAACACTACCAAAATACAATATAGCTTAAAAAATTCAGAAGAAAATTTAGCTTTAGAAATTAAAGATGAAAAGGGAAATACAATTGATACTTTATTTAAAGGAAAAAAAGCTCCCGGAGTTTATCAAACTGAATGGTCGCCTTCAAACACAAAAAGTGGAGTCTATTTTGTGACTCTTAAAACTAGCAATTCGTTAATTTCAGATAAAATTATCTCAATAAATTAATAAAATAAAATAAATAGAACTATTTTTAAAAGCTAACAGAATAATTTACAACACTTATTATTTTAATAATAATAAATTAACGTTAATTTTACCTTAATTAAATAAAAATCTTTTAATTTTGCAGATTAATAAATCAATAATACTTTAATAAATTAATATACTATGAATAAGAAAAATTTACTTTCTTTTATTATTGTTGCAATGCTTTTTGCAACTACTTTGACCTTTGGTCAACATCAATACAGACCTTTACCTATTTACAGGTATTTAACATGCAGTAATGGCCCCGACACCTTAAATGTGATGGATTTAGCCACTATAACACTAGATTCAACCGATATTACATGGGGAGGTTGGGACACTTTATCAAATGCTACTACTAATCACATGTGGTGGGTAAAAAACTATAATGGACTTTATGAATTAGAAGTTACCGGATATGGTAATAGTACAAATAATCCATCTGATCAATGGTTAGTTTCTCCTTTTTTCAGCACTAAATTATATCATGGTGTTGCATTAAGTTTAGCATCTTCATGTGCAAAATATGCAGGCCCTAAAGTAGAGGTTTTAATTTCAAAAAACTATAGATCCGGTGCACCAAGTACTGCAACATGGGATTCTGTTCCGGGATTAAACATTGTTGCGCCAAATGGTACTGCTTCAACTCCTTTTACACCATCAGGCATTGCAATTTTAGACTCTTGGGTAGGTGATAGTGTTTGTATAGCTTTACATTACTACTCAACTTCAGGGGCAGCAGCAACCTATTATTTCGATCAAGTTCAAATTACAGGTATTGTTACAGGCATTGATGAATTAAATACTGCTGAGAAAAACATTTCAGTGTATCCTAATCCTGCTACTTCATCTGTTACAATAAGTGATTCACATGACCTGATTAAGAAGATTGAAATTTATAATATGATTGGCGAATTAGTATCTAGTTATATGGTGAATAACACTAAATATACTATCAATACTACAGATTTAAAACAAGGTCTTTATTTTGCTAAGATTCAATTAAAAAACGAAACTATCGTTTCGAAGAAAATCATCAAAGAATAATAACAGTATAACAATATACAATATTTTTAAATCACTTAGTCAAAATGTATTCAATATACATTAATGGCTAAGTGATTTTTTTATCTATATTATTTTACTAACAAAAAGGATTACTTATGAAAAAAATACTATTTAAAGTATCTATGTTCGTTATGTTTGCATTACTCAACCTTTCAGTAATTGGACAAGGTATAACGACGGGTACTATTGGTGGCACTATAAGATCAGCTGACAAAGAACTACTACCCGGGTGTATTATTGTAGCTATACATCAGCCTTCTGGCAGCAAGTATGTAACAACTTCGGGTAAAAATGGTGATTTTAATCTTCCGAATATAAAAGTTGGAGGTCCTTATTTAATTAAGATTTCATTGCTTGGATATCAAGAAAAGAAAGATTCAAGTGTTTTTGTGGGTTTAGGTGAGGATTTAAATTTAAATTATACCTTGTCTAACAACTCCGTAAATTTAACTCAGGTTGAGATTATAGGTAAAGCCGACAATGTTTTTAATTCAAATAGAACTGGAGCAAGCACTAACATTTCAACAGAAGATATACAAGCCTTACCTTCAGTTTCTAGAAGTATTAATGATTATTTACGAATTACCCCTCAAGCTAATAATATCTCTAGTGGTATGTCGTATGCCGGCGCTAATAATCGTTATAATAACTTCTCTATTGATGGTTCGGTCAACAATGATGTATTTGGTCTTTCAAGTTCAGGAACTAATGGTGGTATGTCGGGTACTCAACCTATAAGCTTGGATGCTATCCAAACTATACGTGTTGATATCTCACCTTTTGATGTAAAACAAGGAGGCTTTACAGGTGCCGGAATTAACGCAATTACAAGAAGTGGAACTAATAACTTCTTTGGTGATGTATATTATTATATGAACAATCAAAACCTTGTCGGGAAATCTGTAATTGATGGCTCAAGTCAAACTAATTATTCTAGTTTACAAAGAGGCATAAGTGTTGGAGGACCTATTGTTAAAGACAAGTTATTTTTCTTCTTTAATACAGAACTTACTGACAGAAATGAACCATCCGCATATAATATTGGGCAAGGTTCAACTATAAAGGACACGATTATTAGAAATATTGAAAATAAATTATTGCAAGTTACAGGAGATAAATACAATGGTGGAGGGTATGATCCTTTTACAAATACTACATCTTCTCAAAAATTCTTTATCCGTTTCGATTGGAATATCAACAACAGTAATAAACTTACTGTAAGAGATAACTATGTAAATGCATCTCAAGATAATCTTAGCAGAAGTCTCAGCGGATTAACCTTTAATAATGGGGGTTACACCATGAAAAATAAGACAAATAATATTGTTTTAGAATTAAATACACGTTTCAGTGCTAAAGTGGCTAATGAATTAAGATTAGGTTATACTTCCGTAAGTGATAATAGAGTTTGCCCCGGTGATCCTTTTCCTAGAATTACTATAAATCTGCCTGCTACACCTACTACACCTGCTCAACACATATATATTGGTGATGATGTTTCGTCAATGGCTAATTCTTTAGACCAAACTATTACAACACTTTCTGACAACCTGAACATTTATTTAAATAAACATAAAATTACTATTGGTACCGAAAATGAATTATATCATTTCAAAAACCTTTTTATTCAATATAATTATGGAAGTTATACTTATGCTTCTTATAGTTCTTTTATGGATATAAGTTCAAGTGCTCAAACGCAGCTTAACAATTGGGATTGCACTAACTATTCTTATTATTATTCTACAGTACCTAACGATCCAAAATGGGCTGCTCAATTCAATGCTATTAAGCTTGGTGGCTATATTCAAGATGTGTTTAATATTGTTAAAAATGTTAAGATAACAGCCGGTGTTAGAGTTGATGTCCCTCTGTTTCCTGACAAGCCAACAGAAAACAAAACTTTCGACACCTTAACTATTGCCAAAAGCTTAAATCTTGCTACTAACCAAATGCCCAAATCAACTCCATTGTTTTCTCCTCGTATCGGTTTTAACTGGGATGTTAATGGAAAGAGTAAAACTCAGATTAGAGGAGGTGCAGGTATATTTACAGGCAAAATACCTTTTGTATGGCTATCAAATCAATATTCTAATACAGGTTTAAATATTGCAAAGATTATTAATCTTAGTAAGCCTGTTGCTTTTAATCCTGATCCATATAATCAAGCTACTACTGTTAGCCAATTAGGTTTAGCTGCGGCAACTACCGAAGTAGATGTTGTGGCTAATGACTTTAAGTTTGCTCAAAACTTTAGATCTAATTTAGCAATTGATCAAAAATTACCTTATGAAATAAAAGCTACAGTTGAAGGAATTTACACTAAGGTAATTAATGATATAGCTTATCAGGATCTTACGATGCCAGCTATTACTAATCTTGTTGGTGCTGACAACAGACCTATTTACGCTACTACCAAGTTATATACTAATAACTATACACATATAATGTATTTAACTAATACAAATCAAGGGTATTCATATACGATTACTGCAAGACTTCAAAAAGAATTTAAATTTGGATTAAATATAATTGGTGCATACACTTATGGTCAGGCTTTCAGTGTAAATGATGGTACAAGCAGTGTAGCATTTTCCAACTGGCAATACAATTATCAATACCAAGCAACAAATAATCCTGAGTTATCTTACTCAAGTTATGCTTTGAAAAATAGGATTATGGCTGTAGTGACTTATAAACTTAAAACAGCAAAAAACAGCATAACTTCTTTCGGAATCTTTTATAATGGACAATCAGGAATGCCTTATTCTTATATTTATAATGGTGATCTTAACAGAGATGGTTCATTATATAATGATTTGATATTTGTCCCTGCAAAACAATCGGATATTAACCTTACTACAAACGCTACTGTAAATACAAGTTCTGCAACACAGTGGACACAATTAAACAACTTTATTGAAAATGATGACTATTTAAAAACACGTAGAGGACAATATGCTGAAAGAAATGGTGCCAGAACTCCTTTTGAAAACCATTTTGATATAAGAATTGCAGAGATCTATAATTTTAAAGCTTATGGTAAAAAACACACTATTGAAGTAAGCTTTGATATTTTGAATTTCACTAATCTTTTGAGTTCTAAATGGGGTAGAGCATATAGTATACAAGGTTATCAAAATGAACTTATAACATTTAATGGATATGATGTTAATAATAAACCTACCTATACTTTTGTTCCTCCAACAACTTCTTCAACTTGGCAGGTATCTGATTATAATTCAAGGTGGCATGCACAAATTGGAGTTAAATATTCTTTTAATTAAACTAATATTTATAAATAATATCACTTTTTAAAATAAAATGGAGTAGGATTCTAATATATTTACTATATTTGTACTCAAAAATTAAGCACTCATTTTATAATAATATTTACTCATAATGAAAAAATTAATTACTAGTATAATTATCCTTACAAGTATTTTTGTGGGATATAAAGTTCAATCGCAGAGTCTATTGTTTAACGAACAATTTAATTATCCAGTAGGAGATTCAATTAATGCCCATGGATGGACTTGTCATAATGGAAATACTTTTCCAATATCAATTGTAAGTGGTTCGTTAAGTTATACAGGATATCCTGCATCAGCCGGCAATATGTTGTTTTTGAACACAAGTGGAGAAGATGATAATCATTCTTTTACTATTCAAACACCAGGCAAAAGCATTTATGCGGCTTGTTTGATAAATGTTGCAACTGCAACTACAGGAGGCGATTATTTTATGCATCTTAAAGGTTCTACTACCTCAACATATACAGGTAGAATTTACATTAAAAAAGACACTATTCAAAACAAATACAGGATTGGTCTTTTAAAAGGTTCTACAGTAGCAAGTATTGTGTACACTAATACCTTATATGATTTTGCAACTACTAATTTATTGGTATTAAAATACACTTTAATTTCAGGAGTCGCTAACGATAATGTTGCTTTGTTTGTTAACCCTGCTATTTCTGGCGAGGGTGTTCCTACTTTAGTTGCCACAGATGTAAGTTCTACTGATCTTGACACTAACTCGCAAGCAATTGCATTGCGTCAAGGTGGGTCTACTACATCTCCAACATTAAATGTTGATGAAATCCGCGTGGCTAACGACTGGAACGATGCTATTGGTTTACCTGTAGGTATTGCTGAAGCAAAAGCTTCTAAATTTAATGTTTATCCTAATCCAACTAAAGGAAAATTCACTTTAGCTTTTGATAAGGCAACTGATGTTGATATTAAATTATTTACTGTTGATGGCATAATGATCTTAAATAAAACGACTACTAAAATAACTAGCGAAATAGATATTTCTAGTTATGGTAAGGGCATGTATTTTATAACAATAACTGATAAGAATACATTGAAAACTACTACCGAAAAGTTAATAATCGAATAACTTAACAAACTACTAATATGATAAAAGGCATCCTGATTACAGGGTGCCTTTTTTGTTATGATATGTAATATCTATTCAAAGTTTTAAATTTCAACAAAACTGAGTATATTTCATTTTTAAAGCACTAAATAAAAAAAGGTTGTTTCACAACAACCTTTTTTTTAATCATGAAAAATAAATTACTTAAATATGTATAATTACTTCTGCAAATGTACCATAATAATTAAGTGATTAAATTAACATAAGGTTAAGTTTGTATTATAATTAGGTTAATCAACATTGCTAATTAACAGCATTTAAAAAAAGATTAGAATAATGATGCTATGTATTTTGAAAGTCTCTATAATATTTTGAGATAACTTTAGTTTTAGCAATCTAATTTAAGAATTAATTAATGGAATAATAATATTAAATTTACCCATATAAGTTATTTATTATCTAAGTTTGCAGTTACATATTATTAAATTTATTAAAAAAAATATGGAAACAAAATTTATTATTGGTAACTCTTATACAATAAGAGAAATTCATGAAGATGGTTTTATTAATATAACAGTTAATTCTGTAGGAATGTCTTATAGAAAAGCTAAAACATTTTTAACTTTTAGTATCCCAAAGTCCAGAAAGAATATGAAATACAAATTGATTTCGATTGGCACCAATGATTTTTAATTCTCCAAACTTCTTGTTGGTTTAAATTAATCAAAACAACTTAGAAATAAAGCACAATATTTGATAAATTGTGTTATCATAACATACAAAAAGAGGTTGTTTCACAACAACCTCTACAAACTTAAAAATGAATCCCAGAAGATAAAAACATATAGACGTACTTTTCTTTAATAAAGGGGCCGTTTCACAACGCCCCCATGATTTTGTTACTAGGTAAATTTGAAAAAAAAGTAATGTGCAAATGTACATGCTATTTTCGTTTTAAATATTAATATAAAATCATTTCTATGCTAATTTTATGATACATTTTATATTCATAAATTTCTTATTTCTTCATAATGTTAGATTGAAAAATGCATATGTTTAGTTATTGGTTGTTAAAAATTAAGGATTTTGGATTAAAGAGGATTGTTTTAATTATTGTTATGATGTAATTAGGGTTATTGCTCTTGATAACCATATTTAAAAAGTCATCTTTACTTTTGTCAATAATTAACCGGAAACAGAATTAAAACCAATCCCCAAGCCTACCCTAAGCCTAATTCACAAACTAATATTAAAATTGATATAACAAACTTTAGCTATACACTTAAGTATAATAATCACTATGTTGACAATATTGATGCTATCCCTATTTTTTTCGGGGAGGCATTCGCATATAGGTGCGATACACTAAACGGTTCGGGGGAGGCATACGCACGTTTGGCGAAATGACTAATTATCTCGGGGAAGCATATGCGCATACTGACGATATCCTAACTTGTTCAAGGGAGGCATACGCGAATATTTACGATATCCTAACTTGTTCAAGGGAAGCATACGTAAATATATGCGATATACTAAACGGTTCAAGTAAGGTATCCGTAAATGTTTGCTATAGACTAAACGGTTCAAGTAAGCCTATCGTCACTATCCGCTACATCTTAAACGGGGAAAATAGGCATATTGGAAATATTTACTATACAGTAATTCATATTATTACCCAATAATCAAATAATCGCATATAAATAATCTTATTAAATAATACGGTGTAATAGACAAAATAGTTGGTTTTTTGAAGACGATTTGCTCTAATGGACAA
>JBAXLO010000183.1:0-9401 GCA_037134755.1 Bacteroidota bacterium
ACAATCGTTGAGAAGACCTTCACAATCGTTGAGAAGACCTTTACAATCGTTGAGAAGACCTTTACAATCGTTGAGAAGACCTTCACAATCGTTGAGAAGACCTTCACAGTCGTTGAGAAGACCTTTACAACGGATATAAGCGTTGTCTAAGTTTTTCTGAAGAAGCATAAAGATATTAAGGCATTAATAATTAAAACTATAAAAGCCTAGAGGTTTTGTAAAAGCTAATCATAAGATTATATTTATACTTAAATCTAAAATGTGTGAATGATGTAACTAATAAGTTTAATTATGTAACATATTCAGGCATTTATCAGCTTAATTTTGCATTGTGAAAATTCATTCACAATTAATAATAAAAAAATGAAAACATTAAAAAATGTAATTCTGAGTGTTGCTATTATGTTTCTATTGGCATCATGCGCAACAACAGTAAAGTTCCCGATTTCAACTGTAACACCGGCAGCCGTAATATCTGCTAAAATGAAAAAGGACAAGAACAACAACTATTCAATTTCTATTACTGCAAATAATTTAGCTAGTGTAGAAAGACTTACACCTCCAAAGAAAACCTACGTTGTTTGGATTGTAATAAAAGAAAATGAAGTAAAAAATGTAGGGCAGTTTAAAATTAAAAATGCTGTAAAGGCAACTCTGGAAACAATGACAGCATTTAAACCAAGAGTGATTTTTATTACTGCCGAAGATCAGGGTGATGTAACATATCCATCAGGTATTGAGATTTCAAGAGCCAACTTCTAAAAAGCACAAATGAAACTATTTAAAACTATATCACTACTATTACTTATAATAATAGTAGTGATACTAGCAATTCAGAATTCTGAAATTGTTACTATTACATTCTTAAAATGGAATATATTACTCTTTGCAAATACTACTTTAATAGCTTCATTTATATTAGGAGTACTTACAGGTAGTATTCTATTTTTAAAGACAAAAAATATAAAGATAGATGAAGTTCAAAATGAAAACAATGTTAAAGAATCAACATCAAATTTAAATACATAGATAATGAAAAAGATTTTATTTATAATAACTGCAATTGCAATGAACTTTGCAGTAAATAGTCAGACGGCAAACGAATATTTTGACAGAGGAACTATAAAAGATAGCTTAAAAGAATACAATGGCGCAATATCTAATTATAATAAAGCTATAAAAATGAACCCTAAGTATGCGGTGGCTTACTATAAAAGAGGTTGCACTAAGGGTCGGCTTAAAGATTATAGAGGATCAATTACTGATTTTAATAAAGCTGTTGAAATCAATCCACAACATGCAGATGCTTATAATAATATAGGATTGGCTAAATGTAATCTTAAAGATTATAGAGGATCTATTGTTGATTTTAGTAAGGCTATTGAAATTAATCCTAAATATGCGAATGCTTTTTGCAACAGAGCAAATGCAAAAGGCAATATTCAAGACTATAAAGGTGCAATTACTGACTATTCGAAAGCTATTGAAATTGACTCCTTGCTTTCTGAACCTTATTACAATAGAGCTAATTACAAATATATACTTAAAGACTATAAAGGCGCTGTCGCGGATTATACAAAAGCCATTGAGATTAATCCTAAAGATGTTGATTCTTACTTTAAAAGAGGTATGGGCAAAGATGATACTAAAGATTATAATGGAGCTATAACAGATTACAGCAAAACAATTGAGACTATTACAAAGAATGCTGAAGTTTACTACAATAGAGGTATTGCAAAGAATAACTCTAAAGATTATCAGGGTGCAATTGAAGATTATAATAAAGCAATAGCTATTAATCCTAAGGCATCTAACTATTATAACAATAGAGGAATTGCAAAAGATAACCTTCAGGAATATAAAGCGGCAATTACCGATTATACAAAAGCTATTCAATTAAACCATAAGTATTCAATTGCTTATTTTAACAGAGGTATTGCTAAGAGTAATATAAACGATAACAAAGGTGCAATAGATGACTATAATAGAGCTAATAAATTTAGTCCTAATACATCTTATATTTATAACAATAGAGGCGTTGCTAAGAATAATTTAAAGGACAGCAAAGGAGCAATAGCTGATTACACTAAGGCTATTGATTTAAACTTAAGTTATGCTGATGCTTATTACAATAGAGGAATTGCAAAGAGTAATATAAAAGACAACAAAGGTGCAATTGCTGATTATACTAAAGCTATTGAGATTAATCCCAGTTATATTGATGCCTATTATAATAGAGGTTTAGCCAAGATAAAAGCAGGTCAAAAGGAGGGTGGCTGTTTGGATATTAGCAAAGCCGGTGAATTGGGTCTTGCAAAGGCTTATGAAACTATAAAAAGTAGTTGCAATTAGTACTATAATGCTAATGAGTTAAGCGATATTATACTTTAATAATATTTTCATTATAAACTATAAATTACTTATGCTCTAAATTAAAATATGTGTGAATGATGTAACTTATATAATTAATTATGTAACACTTCCTCTTCACAACAGACTTACCTTTGCACTATAAATTCTTATTAAAATACACTTAAAATGAAAACAAGTTTAATTAATGTATTAATTGCAGTTATTCTGCTTATAATACCAACTTTTATTTTTGCACAAGCTCCAACTTTAGGAACTGTTTCTAACTTCGTTCTCTTTTCTTCTAACGGAGCGGTGAGTAACACCGGTGTTTCACAGCTTACAGGTAATGTAGGGACTAACAATGGTTCCAGTACAGGTTTCGGTAACGTTAATGGGGTGATGCACGACAATGATGGGGCATCTGCTCAATGTATGGCAGATTTACTTACTGCTTATGGACAGCTTAATACTGCAATACCAACTTACTTTATAGCACCTTTGCTTGGAAATGGCGATACACTTATTGCTGGTGTTTACTTTATAGCTGCTGCAACAACTCTTAATCTTGACCTTACTTTAAATGCTCAAGGGAATCCCAATGCTATGTTTATCTTTCAAATACAAGGGCCTCTATCTACAAATGCTTCTTCTAAGATCAAGCTGATTAATGGAGCAATGGCTTGTAATGTGTTTTGGAAAGTTGAAGGCCTTGTAAGCATGGCTTCAGGAACTTCAATGAAAGGAACTATTGTTGCAAACAATGCTGCTATTATAATGAATACTGGCGATACTCTCGAAGGCAGAGTGCTTTCTACTGCCGGTGCTATCACTATAGATGGCGTGTTGGCCTACACCCCTATTGGTTGTGGCAGTCCCGTACTTACAGGCCCTGTGGCTCCTACGCTTGGTGCTGCTGCTTGCTATGCTATTTATTCTACTAATGGTGCAGTTTATAACTCTGGTATTACATATATTACCGGAGACGTTGGTAGTAATAATGGTTCGGCCACCGGTTTCAATCATTTATTTGTAACGGGTGCTATTCACCCAATTCCTGATGGTTCTACGGCGCAATGTGCTATTGATCTGTTGAGTGCATATAATTATATTGACACCTTGCCTTATGATATTGAACTGCTTTATCCGGCTCAGTTTGGCAATAGCCTGGTGCTTACACCACATACTTACCGTATGAATGGTGCTGCTACCTTTACAGATACTGTTTTCCTTAATGCGGAAGGCAATGCCAATGCTGTGTTTGTTATTCAGATAAATGGGGCTATTACAACAAGCACTTATTCAAATGTTGTGTTGATGAATGGAGCACAATCCAAGAATGTTTATTGGAAGATCGAAGGTGCAGTAAGCATTAACAATTATTCTATTTTCAGAGGTACTATTATCTGTAACAATGGTGCTTTAGGTGCTTTTAATACAGGTGTTACTCTTGATGGCCGATCGTTAACCACTACAGGAGCTGTAACTACTACAGCAATTAATGCAATTGCTCCTAATATCCCTTCTGATTGTGGAACTGTAGGCATTACTACTCTTAATGTTGTTAAAATAAATAAAGCAGTTGTAATTTATCCTAATCCATTTAATACATATATAGATATTACAGTTAATGATGCATCTATAAATAATAATTTCTATTTAACAATTTATAATATTATAGGAAATGTTGTGATTAATAAAACCATTAATAAGAGGTTAAGTACTATCGAAACTAATAATCTCCCTAAAGGCATCTATTTTTATAAATTAGTTGGTGATGATAAATCAATTCATTCAGGTAAACTAATTTCAAAATAGCATAACGTATTAATACAAGAGCATTTATTATAATGAATAAATGCTATTGTATTTAATAATATCAAGTAAAACAATCTATTATATCTCTTGAAAGAAGCATAAAATCATTGTCCGTTAAAGAATTGTCGTAGTCACGAAGCAAACTGTCGAAGTTTGGAAACGAACTGTCGCTTTCTGTTTACAAACTGTCGCTTTCTGTTAACGAACTGTCGCTTTCTGGAAACAGACAGTCGCTTTCTGGAAACAGACAGTCGCTTTCTGGAAACAGACAGTCGCTTTTTGGAAACAGACAGTCGCTTTCTCTAAAGGAACTGTCGTTATCTGAAAACAATATGTTAATACAAGCCTATGAAATAGTGTATTAACTCTTACTTGTGATTGATTTATATAAATAACTTCTTATTACTACCTTCAAAGCTGCCTATTTTATCTAAGCTAACATTGGTTTTATATTATGATTTTGATATTTATTCTAAATAAAGTTATTATGGTATGATAAATCAATAAAAATATAAAATGAAATCAACATATAATTATATAAATAAGCAGATATAATACTAAAACTTTGAAGTGCCATGTCAATCTGCAAACAGTGTAGTGAAAAAGTGATATACATAATTAAAAGCTAAATGTGTGAATGATGTAACTTATTTCTTTTATTATGTAACACTTAACCTTATCAACCTGCCTACCTTTGCATCGTGAAAATAAATTAATAACACAAAGAAATGAAAACATTAAAAACACATCACAAGGTGAAAAACAAAAATAAAAATGAACTCCAGGAGAAAGTTAAAGTGAGTAAAACCTTAAAATCTTTAATTATGATATCAGTATTGTCATGGATAATCCTTTTAACCTCCTGCTTCCCTATTTTTCGTCATTCAGATCATGAAGGAAAAAGACATCATAATGAAAGACAAGAGCATCATGAAGAACATCACGATAATAACAATGATCGTCATTAATTTTCTATTTAAATACAATTAATATACAATAAATGAAAACACAATTAATTAAAATGTTAACAACAGTTATTCTGTTCTTAATAACGACAACAAATTTTGCACAAGCGCCACCATTAGGAAGTGCTGCAGGATTTGTTCTTTTTTCAACAGCTGGGGCTGTAAGTAATACAGGAATAACCCATCTGACAGGAAATGTAGGAACCAATAGTGGTTCCAGTACAGGTTTCGGTAATGTAAATGGTGTAATGCACGACGGCGATGGCACAAGTGCACAATGTGCTGCAGACTTATTGACAGCATACAACCTGTTAAATAGTACAGTTCCAACTTTCTTCCCGGCACCTTTATTGGGTAATGGAGATACACTTATTGCAGGTGTTTACTCTATAACGGGCGCTACTACTTTAAATCTTGGGCTTACTTTAAACGCCCAGGGAAACCCTAATGCAGTGTTTATCTTCCAGATTCAAGGCACACTTTCAACTGCCGCTAATTCAAAAGTACATCTTATTAATGGAGCCAAAGCATGTAATGTGTTTTGGAAAGTTGAAGGTCTTGTAAGTATGGCTTCCGGTACCTCGATGAAAGGTACAATTATTGCAAACAATGCAGCCATTAATATGAATACAGGCGACACACTCGAAGGCAGAGCACTTTCAACTACAGGAGCTGTAACAGTAAGTGGAGTTCTGGCTTACACACCTATTGGTTGTGGAAGTCCTGTTCTAAATGGCCCTCTAGCTCCTTCTTTAGTTTCAGCTGCATGTTATACAGTCTTTTCTTCAAGCGGTCCGGTTACTAATGTGGGTATAACTCATATAACCGGTGATGTAGGAACAAATAGTGGTTTAACAACAGGCTTTAATCCTTTATTTGTAACAGGCGCCATCCATGCTTTACCTGATGGTTCTACTGCAGCATGTGCTGCCGATTTATTAAATGCATACACTTATATAAATACATTACCCAACGATATTGAATTATTATATCCGGCTCAGTTTGGTAATCAAATTGTATTAACTCCTCATACTTATGTTATGAATGGGATTACAACTTTTACGGATACTGTTTTTCTGGATGCTCAGGGAGTTGCTAATGCAGTATTTGTAATTAAAGTATATGGTGCATTTTCTACAAGCGTATATTCAAAAGTTAAGATGATTAACGGAACACAATCTAAAAATGTGTATTGGATGATAAGTGGTGCTGTAACTATTAATGATTATTCTGAATTTGTTGGGACAATTATTTGCAATAATGGTGCTATGAATTTAAATACAGGTGCAGTTTTAGATGGAAGAGCTCTTACAACAACAGGAGCTTTAAGTACATCTGCAATTACAGCAGTTATGCCTCCGGGATGTGCTGCATCAGTTTCACCAGCTATAACAACGCAACCTGTTAATAAAACAGTCTGCAATGGAGACACTGCTATTTTTACAGTATCAGCAACAGGAACAGCTCTTACCTATCAATGGAGAAAAGGAACTGTTAATTTAATAAATGGAGGAAATATATCAGGAGCTACTTCTGATACTCTCAAGATTTATCCTGTAAGTATCTCAGATACTTCATCAAAATATAATGTAGTAATAATAGGATCAACTCCACCAAATGATACATCAGTATTTGTTTCGTTGATGCTTAATACTTTTCCAGTTATTACTACTCAAGCTGTAAATAAAACAGCATGTGTAGGAAGTTCAGCTTATCTTTCGGTAAAAGTTACAGGTACTAATCTTACCTATCAATGGAGAAAAGGAACTGTAAATATGATAAATGGAGGTGGTGTTTCAGGAGCAACTTCTGATACCCTTAAATTTAATCCAATGCTTATTTCTGATACATCTTCTAAATATAATGTTATTATTACCGGGATATGTTCGTTAAAAGATACATCAATTAATGTTTCTTTAATGCCAGGGTCAGTACCAGTTATTACAGTTCAGCCGGTAACTAAGACTGCTTGTGCAGGAAGTTCAATATATTTATCAGTGGTTGCAACAGGAACAAGTTTAACTTATCAATGGAGAAAAGGAACTGTTAATATGATTAATGGAAGTGGTATTTCAGGGGTAACTTCTGATACCCTAAAGTTTAATTCAATTAACATAACAAATGCAGCTAATAATTATAATGTAATAATAATAGGAGGGTGTACGCCAAATGATACTTCAGTAAATGTATCTTTGGTAGTAAATACTCCAGCAATCATTACTAATGAACCAATAAATCAAACCGGGTGTATTGGAAGTTCAGTAAGCTATACTGTTGTTGCCTCAGGATCGGGACTTACCTATCAATGGAGACGAGGAACTGTTGACTTAATTAATGGAGGAAACATTTCAGGTGCAACTTCCTATACACTTTTTATTAACCCAATAAGTATTTCAGATACTGCATACAATTATAATGTTATTGTTAGCGGGACTTGTTCACCAAATGGTACTTCTCTGAATGTTTCATTAAAAGTTGACTCTGTAATAAACATTACTTCACAACCAGTTAACCAAGCAGTATGTGTTGGAAGTTCAGCAAGTTTTTCAGTTATAGCAACAGGTTCAGGTCTTACTTACCAATGGAGAAAGGGGAATGCAACTATAATAGGAGCAACCTCTTCAACATTAACAATAAATCCTGTGAGTGCTTTAGATACAGCATATAACTATAATGTTATTATCAGTAGTACATGCTCACCAAATGATACTTCAGTTAATGTTTCATTAGTTGTTGACTCTGCTTTAATCATCATTACACAACCACTCAATCAAACAGTTTGTGTTGGAAGTTCAGTTAGTTTTTCAGTGCTTGCCTCAGGCGCAGGACTAACTTATCAATGGAGAAGAGGAACTGTTAACTTAAATAACGAAGGAAACATATCAGGAGCAACTTCTGCTACACTTACAATTAATCCTGTTAATGTTTCCGATACTTCTTTTAACTATAATGTTGTAGTTACCGGAGCATGTTCTGCAATTAACTCAACTTTATCAACAGTTGATCTTAAATCTGCTGGAGAATTCGGAATCTTAGCTGGTGTTGGTATTAGTAGCACAGGTTTTAGCGAGATTCATGATATGAATGTTGGTATAAGTCCGGGTTATCGCACTTCTATTACAGGATTCCCTCCTGCTATTGTAGTTAATGGTGCTATTTATGCTTCAGATGACATTGCTCCTCCAGGAGTACCAGCAATGCTTATACAAGCCAAACAAGACTTAACCGATGCTTACCTCTTTGCTGAAGGAGCTACTGCACCTGCACCAGCAACAGTAGCAGGCGATCAAGGTGGAAAAACACTTGCACCCGGTATTTATAAATCAACATCTACACTTTTAATACAATCAGGTGATTTGACTCTTGATGCCCAAGGTGATGTAAATGCTGCTTGGATATTTCAGATAGCATCTGATTTTACAACTGTAGGTGGAGCCGGTGGCAATGTAATACTAAGTGGTGGAGCTCAGGCTAAAAATGTAATATGGCAGGTTGGTAGTTCAGCTACTATTGGTAACTATACTTCCTTTAAAGGAAATATACTTGCCTTGACATCCATAACTATGAATACCGGTTCATCAATAGATGGTAGATTGTTAGCTAGAAATGGTGCTGTAGTATTATCAGGGGCTAATATAATTAATAATCCTTCTAATATGATAACAGGCGGTTCTTTTATTACTTCGACAAATGTTTCTTTAGTAGTTAATACTGCCCCAATCATTATAACAGAACCTATCAATAAAACAGTATGTGCAGGGAGTCCGGTTAACTTTTCAGTAGTTGCTACAGGATCTAATCTTACCTATCAATGGAGGAAAGGAACTGTTGATATAATAGGAGCTACTTCTGATACTCTTAAAATTAATTCTGTAACGATCTCTGATATTGCATCAAACTATAATGTAATAGTAAGTGGTACTTGTTCACCAAATGATACTTCAATAAATGTGACTCTTTTTGTCAATTCTGTTTACAGTACAAACAACCCACAGACAATATGTAATGGTAGTAGTTATATATTAAATGGACATACTTATACAATTGCAGGAAATTACAATGATACTCTTACTACAATCAATGGTTGTGACAGTATTATTTTAACTCATTTAATAGTCAATTCTGTTTACAGTACAAACAACACACAGACAATATGTAATGGTAGTAGTTATGTATTCAATGGACATACTTATACAATTGCAGGAAATTACAATGATACTCTTACTACAATTAATGGTTGTGATAGTATTATTATAACCCATTTAATAG
>JBAXLO010000184.1:0-9370 GCA_037134755.1 Bacteroidota bacterium
CGGATTAATTATGAATTATGAATTATGAATTATGAATGAAGGGTTGTTGAGTTTGGTGATAGGTCAAAGCGTTTTATTTCCTTTTGAATGCTTTGCTTTTGATTTTTAGCTTATGTGTGAAGATTAAGATTTTGTGTACAATAAATTAATATTCGTCAGTCCAAAACACAGTATCATAAATAGCACCTTTATTATCTTTGATTTTCTTATAATCAAATCTTTTCCCATCTTTTAATTTATAAAACGTAATAAAAATAGAAGATTCTCCTGTTGAAAGATTCTGTTCAACTCCTTTAAGTAATTTAAGGGAATCGCCTTGCCAATAATAATATTCTTTACAATTGATACTGTAAGCACCACCTTGATAATAACTCATAATAAGTTTCTTTGTTTTATCATATTTAATATTATATAAGTGAATGTCCGAGCGATAATGTAAAACATTGTTTTTGTCTGTAATAAAAATATAAGGTAGACGTTCTCCATGTATATTAGCAAATCCATATACAATTAAATCATCTTTATTATCTCCATTAAGATCTGTAATTTCAAATTTTGAAGCATAAGATTTAAATGATACGCTATCAATCTGTACCCATTCATTGTTTAAATTCTGGAATATTATTAGACAAGTATCTGTAAAGGCTATTACTGCAACTTTTTTATTTTTAAGCCTATTTAAATATAAAACAAAACGTGAATTATCATCATCCTGTATCATTAATTCTTTTGATTGATCCTTATTTTGAAAAAGCATTACTTTCAAACTATCTTTCAAAGATTTGCAGGCTGAATAGTCTGGTTTTTGAATTGAATCATTTGTTGTACTATTTTTAATACAACAGTTTTTGCTTGAATAAGCAAAATAAATAATCAGAATTACAAATAATATACTTAAAATTACAAATACTTTTTTCATTTCCTTATTTTTAAAAACTTCCTTGCAAAAACACTTCTTTATCTATTAACCCTAGCCTTCAGGCTAGGGAATTTAACAACAACTGATTTTAGGGCTTTAGCCATGACTTTTTTATGTTATGTCAGGGATAAATCCCCTTTTGTTTTATCTTTATTCTATTCCCCAGCATAAATGCTGGGGTTAATAGATGTCCTTTTTCATTTCCTTATTTCTCAAAACTCACAACAAAGATACAACATATACATAGTATCTTAAATTTATTTTAACATTTTAATTTTTCTTAATCTTAAAATGCATTTAAAATACAAGCTTAACATATATGTTTACAGGCATATAGTTAAATTGTTAAATATAAATATTTTTGTATATGTACAACCAAAAAATTTGGAGTACCATATACATATGTATTTATGCTAATTGATATTTATTTTTACCATATACAAATGTATTTGGATGTATCCAAAAAAAAATAGGTGCATATACATTTGTATTTAGTTCTACTCAAAAAAAATATGTACAAAAACTATTTGTATATGTACTTCCAAAAAATTTCTTTGTACATATATTTTTGTATTTGGTACTTCATAAAATTTTTGTGGTACAAATACATTTGTATTTGCTCTTTCCTAAAAAACAAGTACGATATATACAAACGTATTTGTACCACAAAATTTTTTGGTTGTACATATACACTTTTTATTTAGCGAAAAATAAAATCAACAATCTATTAAATTAAATTTTTAATTCGCTTATTTAATTGTAGTTATTGTAACATATTAATTGTTTTAATAAAAATCCACACCTAAAATATTTAATAAAACATAATAAAAAACCGCTTAGCCGGAAATCGGCTAAGCGGTAAGGGCTGTTCTCCTGACAGGTTTCCCATCCTGTCAGGTTTATTTCTAAATGGCTGTTATACCTGTCAGGAGGAAAAACCTGACAGGAAATTTAAGCCTTCTACAAATTATTTACATTAATAAGCGAGCGATCTTTATCGTACTTAATAGTATATGTAAATCTAAGCACTTTATTTTCTTTTGGTTTTAGTTTAAGTTTCCATTTCAAAAGACCTGTAGTTTCGTTGTAATTGCCTGTAAATTCATCATCTTTAAAGCTAACTTTAATATCCTTATCATTTGTCACAGGTATCTGGTCTTCGAGCGAAAGCTCAACATTAGCATTTTTATTATTACGAACTGTTAATTCGATAGTGATAGTCTTTGATTTATTGCTACCCATAATCTGTTCGGTTTCCTTGTCTTTAAGCTTCTTGCGGGTAACTGCTATGCCTTTATCTCTACCTAAAGATAGTTCGAGAGTATCGGCAATAATACTTGGGTCAATAGTAGTTTCGCCTATGTAAGTGCCTTCAAAATAGATGTTAGCCTTGGCAGCAATCAGGTTCATATCTTCCCATCCGGTAAGCTTGGCAACAAGGAATGCATCCTTATCCAACTTAGGGACTATAAAATGATTATACCTTGCCGGGATGTTATCATTATCTTTTACATAAACAAGATGATACTTACCATCCGAAGGAATAGTATAAGGTAGATTAACCTCATATTCAAAGTTGGTTATATTTTGCGATTGCACTACATAACTAGAAGTATATTTAGATTCATCTGCTTCAGCTTTACCTTTTTTGTGTGTGGATTTTGTTAAAGCTACTTCATTTAAAGTAACATCTTCTCTTTGAACAGAAGGAGCTTTTACACCACCATAAACATTAGAAGAATAAGCAGTCATAGGCATGTAATAAGTAAGATACCAGGTAGCAAGTTCGGGTTTAATATTTGATTTGTAAGGATTGTTAGTAGAGAGTTTTAATTTTACATCACTCCAATCTTCACCTGAATTTTGATATACATTAGCTTTCAAAGTAAGACTAACTGGTCCGTCTGTGTCATTTACCCTTATATCATAAGCGGGTGCCCAGCCTGCATTGGAAACCATATAAGTTATAGAAACTTTTCCGGATACAACATCTTTAGCAGATACAGTAACTACTACCTGATTAATTGGAGCATTAGCTACTTTATCTTCGTTCTCTAGTTTATATTTATAATCATTTAATTCGGTTAGACGTGCATTCAATTTACTCTTTTTAATATTTGCTTTGTTTTCTTCTCTTTTAACCTTTTGCAGTTCGGCATTGATACTAGCCAGCTTAGTATCCAAAAATTCCATAGCATTCTTTAATATAGGCAACGAATCGCTTTTGCCTTTTCCATTCATCAATGGATTGTTGATAAGCATATCTTTTTGCTTGGTAAAAAGTTCTTTATTATCTTTAATAGCTTCCAGATCATAGTTAATATCAGCAATAGAATCCTGAACCAACTGAATTTTCCTTAGCAAACTAGCAGGTACCACAGTTTCTTTTTCAGGAGAAGGTTCGGGATACTTTACATTATATTTTGTATCAAGAATAATGAAGTTTCCTTTGCCGGCAGCCTGAATACTGGAAACATTAATGTAAGATGAGATACCACTAAACACAAGTTCGCTTGTGCCTGACTGCAAATTAACATTTGCAGATCGGGTAACCTGAGCACCGGTAGTAAAAATAGTTACCTCTTTAACTGTTGACTTGACGTCCTTTTGTGATTGTGCAAACGCACTAAAAACACTAAGGATAATTGATAGAGAAATAAAAAACCTTTTCATATGAGTAATTGATATTAATGAATAAAATGTTTATAAAAACTAATGTTAAACCTTTATCAAATAACGTGCCAATAATAATAATTTCAGAATTTATAATCATAAAAGCAACCTATTTGTTATTTATTTTGTCTAAAGTTAATATTATTGCATTTTATTTTGTACTTTTATGCAATATTTTAAGGAGGAAAATGAACACAGAATTAAATACTATTTTGTTGTGAAAAAATTTATAATACTTTCTACTTTAGTGATCTTACTATGCAACCTTGCAATAGCACATAGAAAAGACACTTTGCAATCGGCCAATTTAAAATTCATTGAAAACAAAAATCAATGGGTTAAAAAAGCGCTTTTTGGTGCAGATGTAGATGGAGGAATGCTTTTTATAGAAAAAAATTGCCTTACATTTAATCTTGTACTAGCTGAAGATGTCAGACATTCGCAAGCTCATAATAAATACACAGGCACTAAACCTAGCAATATTATTCATTATCATGCTTATCAGATAGAATTTATAAACTGTAAGGATGCTAAAATAAAAGGTATAGATCAGGCACCCGACTATTGCAACTATTTTATTGGTAAAGATAAAAACAAATGGGCATCACATGCTCATAAATATAGTATTGTAGATTATAAAGGTCTTTATGATAAGATAAACCTTCAGATATATAGTAGCAAAACCTATCTTAAATATGATTTCATTGTAGAACCTCAAGGCGATATCAACAATATTAAATTAAATTATAAAGGTGCTGATGGTATTAAAATAAGTAATGATAATTTAGTTATAAAAACTTCAGTCAATGATATTGTAGAGATGAAGCCTTATGCTTATCAGATTATCGATGGACAAGTTAAAGATATTAATTGTGCATATCAATTTGATGGTACCGTAGTTTCATTTAAAGTAGAAGATTATGATAAAAACGTTCCATTAGTAATCGATCCAACAGTTATATTTGCTACTTATACCGGATCAACAACGGATAATTGGGGTTTTTCTGCCACTTATGATCTTGTAGGAGATGTTTATTCAGGAGGAATTGTTAATGAATCAGGTTATCCTGTAAGTATAGGAGCCTATCAGACAACAAACCTTGGTTTATGGGATGTAGCAATTATTAAATATGATTCCTTAGGGCTTAATCGTAAGTTTGCTACTTATCTCGGAGGCACTGAATGCGAGTTACCACATAGTTTAATTGTAAACCGTTCCAATCAGTTATTAATATTTGGAACTACCGGTTCCCCTGATTTTCCGGTTACACCCAATGCTTATGACACTTCTTTTAATGGTGGTCCTTCTGTAACTTACGATGCAGTATTAGTTTATCCTTATGGTTCTGATATATTTGTCAGCAAACTAAGTACTGATGGCGATCAACTTTTAGCTTCAACATTTATTGGAGGCACAGGTAATGATGGTTTAAACTTTAGAGATTATTATGCTTATGTAATGATGGATGGCAATGATTCGTTATACGCTAATTATGCAGATGGTGCAAGAGGCGAAATCATTACTGATAATCTTAACAATGTTTATATAGGTTCTTGTACTTTCTCCACTGACTTTCCTGTCTCTACCAATGCATTTCAACAAACAAATCATGGCAAACAAGAAGGAGTTGTATTTAAATTAGATGATAATCTTTCAAACCTTTTATGGAGTTCATATCTTGGTGGTAGTGGTGATGATGCTATCTATTCAATAGATAATGATGCAAACAATGATATATATGTTACCGGTGGTACTAACTCTTCAGATTATCATTGTACACCAGGAGCATATAAAACAGCTTTTCAGGGTGGCAGTGCAGATGCTTTTGTTGCTCATATTTCGCAAAATGGTAGCACTTTAGTAGCCTCCTCTTATTATGGTTCACCTAATTATGATCAGGCTTATTTTGTCAGGACAAGTAAAGATAACTATGTTTATATTTATGGACAAACGAAGGCAACTAGCAATACATTAATATATAATGCTGCTTACAATGTCCCCAATAGTGGTCAATTTATTGCTAAGTTTAATAACACTTTAGATTCATTAAAAATGTCAACTGTATTTGGTACAGGCAATGGAGTTCCTAACATATCGCCTTCTGCTTTTGCAATTGATGTTTGTAATAGGATTTATGCAGCCGGATGGGGTAGATGTTGGGGTGGTTATTCTGTTAATTATCCTTGGGGAAGTGTTTTCGGCACAGTAAATATGCAGGTAACTGCCAACGCATATCAACCAACAACTGATGGACAAGACTTTTATATGATGGTATTAGGTCCTAATTCTGCAACTTTGGATTATGCAACTTTCTATGGAGAATTACATAGTTCGAGCAGCATGGGTAATGATCATGTGGATGGCGGAACAAGTAAATTTGACAAGAAAGGCTATATTTATCAATCTGTATGTGCCAGTTGTGGTGGTTCTGATGCGTTTCCTACTTACCCTAACCCTGGTGCTTGGTCTAATACAAATAACTCTTACAATTGTAATAATGCTGTTATTAAGTTTAACTTAAACAATGATTTTGCTATAGCAGATTTCTTAGATCCACAAAGTTCATGTGCACCTGACACCGTTTACTTTGTTAATACTAGTAATGGCGCTACTTATATATGGGATTTCGGTGATGGCTCACCAATAGCTACACAAGCTAATCCTACTCATATTTATACTCATTCAGGCATCTATAATATTAAACTAATAACAAGTATTATTGAAGGCTGTCGTTTAACTGACACACTTGTAAAACAATTTGTAGTTTTATCGGACACTACTTATCCAATCCCTGATGTACATATTTGCAAAGGGAATTTAGCTCAGATAGGCATCCAACCAACTTCTGATCCTACTATTCAATATCAATGGATACCAACAACGGATATAACTGATCCTACTATCGCAAATCCTATCGCCGGTCCATTGGTTACTACAGATTATCGTTTAGTTATCTCAAAAACTAATAATAGTTGTAAAGACACATTAATACAAAAAGTTGTAGTATATCAACTTAATGTTAATGCAGGTAATGACACCTTGACATGTTTAGATAGTGTTAAATTAACTGCACATACTACAGATGGTCCTGTAAGTTACTACTGGTCTTCTAATGCTAACTTTTCTGATACTTTAAATACTAATTATTCTGATAGTTCAGTTATAGCCCATTTTACTACACCTACTTATTTTTATGTTATGATTAAGAATCAATGGTGTCAAGGTATTGATAGTGTTCACGTAGGATTTGGCATCTTAAATAATCCTGTCAACAAGATAAACCCTACTTGCTATGATTCATGTAATGGACAAGCAACAATTATCCCTTCAGGAGGCATACCTCCATATACTTATCAATGGAGTAACGGCGCTACTACCGCTACTGTTACCGGTCTTTGTGCAGGCACCTACACTGTAACAGTCTATGATGTCAATATGTGTAAATCTATTTCAACCATAACTCTAACGCAACCAACTCCTCTATTAGTAAGCCATGCCGTTGTAAATGTACCATGTAGTGGTGTTTGTATTGGCACAATTACAGAGACAGTTTCAGGTGGTACAGCTCCTTACTTTTT
Organism: Bacteroidota bacterium; assembly: GCA_037134755.1. GTDB lineage: Bacteria > Bacteroidota > Bacteroidia > Bacteroidales > JACABE01 > JBAXLO01. Next base: position 7,172 of record JBAXLO010000184.1, read on the forward strand.
TCTGTGTAGTAATGGAGAAACAGTTAGTCCTTTTATAAATTTATGTCCTGATTCATATAAAATAACTATTACTGACAATAATCATTGTGTTGCACACGATAGTGCTGATATTGTAGTTCAGAGCGTGTTCTTAAATGCCAAAGCATGGGCTGATCAGGATACTATTTATAAAGATTTAAGCACAACTCTTCATGTAACACATACAGCAGGAGCTACTTATTTATGGACACCTTCTAATACATTAAGCAGTGCTACAAGCCCTGATCCGGTTGCAACTCCAAGTATCACAACCACCTATTATGTAGTAATGACTGACCAATGGGGTTGTTCAAAAACAGATACAGTTATAATATATGTCGTTGAAATTGATTGTATGGAGCCATATATATATGTGCCCAATGCTTTTACCCCTAATGGGGTTGGTAAGAAGGACTTATTATACGTTAGAGGGGAGAAACAAATAGAAAATTTGAAGTTCTCTATATTTGATCGTTGGGGCGAAAAAGTATTTGAAACAGAGAACAAAAGCATCCCATGGGATGGCGTTTATAATGGTAAAATGTGTCAACCCGGAGTATTTGTGTATTATCTGGAAGCAACATGTTTTAATAAAAAGACTTTTACTAAACAAGGTAATATTACTTTAATAAGATAATTATTGAAAAGCAAGACTGCAAATAGAATCCTGTTATTTATACTCTTACTTTTGGCAATCAATGCTAAAAGTCAGGATATTCATTTCTCTCAGTTTGCAAGTTCTCCTTTAAACTTAAACCCTGCTTTAGCCGGTTTCTTCCAAGGCAACGACCGCTTTATATTAAATAACAAGAATCAATGGGCAACTGTTACCACACCTTATGTTACTTTCTCCGGTTCGTTTGATATGCAATTGATGAAGAGAAAGTTTTTGCAAGACATCATCGGCATTGGGGTAGTAGTTAATAATGATGTAGCCGGCGATTCTAAAATGGGAACAACCGAAGCTTCCCTTGCTTTATCATACATAAAAGCTTTAAACAAAAGGAATAATCATTTAATATCTTTTGGTATTGAAGCTGGCTTTGCGCAACATAAAATAGATTATGCTAATTTAAGTTTCGACAATCAATTTAACGGTAATTATTACGATCCAACTATTGCTTCTAGTGAAAAGTTTCTTAAGAACTCTTATAATTATTTTGATCTGTCAGCTGGTGTTCATTGGTTTTTGCAAACCAGAGATAGAGTTAGCTTTTCGGCAGGTTTTGCAATGTTCCATATCAATACTCCCAATCTTTCTTTTTTTGATAATAGCAGTGTAGTTTTAAATAGTAAAGAAGTAGTTTATGCTAACACTTCTTTCGACATTAAAAAGAGTATTGATTTAATCCCATCATTACTTTTTATGAAGCAAGACAATTACTATGAAGTTACTTATGGCGCCACTATAAAATTTATTACAGATAGCAGTCCTTTTTACTATTCTGCCTTGAATTTTGGTGCTTTTATACGTCAAAATGATGCTGCTATATTAACTGCGGGGCTTGATATACGTAAAACTTCAATTTGTATTAGTTACGATTTCAATTTCTCTGATTTACATCCTGCAAGTAAATATCTTGGAGGCTACGAAATATCACTTATTTATATACTCAGCTATCAACGACATACCAAGGTCAAAGATATACGCTGCCCTATTTTCTAATGATCCAAGCTAATGAAGTATTGTAAGTTGATATATAATTTTGCCACTAAATTCACATGTCTTTGCCTGTTGTTTACAATGGTTATGATTTCATCTGATGCCTTTTCGCAAACAGCCGAAGATAATCTTAAAAATGCTGACGAAACTTTTGCCAAAGGCGATTTCTATAATGCTTCCGTTTACTACAAACAAATATTAGACAACGATACTACCAATTGCGATATAGCCTATAAATACGCCAATTCATGCAGATTATACAATAATTATATTGATGCCGAAAAATGGTATCTTTACATTATAAATCGGAACAATAGAAATTATCCATTGGCGGCTTTTTATTATGCTGAAATGAATAAATATAATGGCAAATACGAGCTTGCTATAGCCAGTTATAAAGATTTTTATAATAAGAATAAAGACAAAATTGATTTCTACTCACAAAAGGCTAAGCAGGAGATTGCTTCCACTGAGTTTGCTATTAAATTAATGAAAGATACTGTTAAAACAGAGATTAC
>JBAXLO010000185.1:0-9293 GCA_037134755.1 Bacteroidota bacterium
AGTTCTTACGGGATGCAAAACGGGTACTGTTGATGCAAAAGTACTCTTTTTTTTTTACTTTATAAGAATTATGTGATATTTAACATTTATTTAACACTATCAGGAAACAACTCTACAAAGATACAAATAAAATGAATTCTTATCATTATAAATTTCTCTTTCTTACTCCCTCTCCTAGGGCCTTGAGCGAAGTCGAAAGGTTGGAAAGGGTTGCCTGCCTGCCTGTAGGCAGGGGGATAGGTCTTATAACCGAAGTCATGGTTTAAATATAAAGGAGAAGAAGAAAGATAATTTTTCTTTGATAAAATTAAACATTTATATAGTGAGATTTTTGGGAATAATTTACAAAAAAAATCATTTATAACTGTTTATCATACTTAAAATGTCAAATATTATTTATCCCCAATTCCATTCTTTAATTTCATATTTGTCAATTTTCTTATCTTTTATTGAAATTACAAATTTGCCAACAAAAGATGGACATTCATATTGATAAACATATTCTTGTTCTATATCAAAATCTGGAATATAAACCATATCCATTTCAGGTTCTCCAGATGAAGGGTTTGTTATATATACATATTCATATCTTGGATTCTCATGTTCAATATTACGTTCTATTTCGATTTCATATTCAATTTCATATTCAATTTCGATATTTAAAAGAATAGTTCCATCTTTTTTTTCATATACAAAATAATCAATAAGCCTTGAGCTAATATCTTTTGTTCTTTCAATATTTCCTGTTGCTTTTTCATTTTTATCTAAATCTAAATTACTCAATATGTCGTTTTCTATAGAATCTCCTAAAATTCCGATAAATAATTTTTCTAAAATAGAATTATCAATATTTTTTTCTATCCAATCCTTATTTATAAAATCTATTACCGAAGCATGTTCTTTAGCAAAGTCATTTAAAGTTTTAAAATATTTTATTTCAATTCCACGTGATTTAGACTCATCATTAAGTTCTTTTGAAAGTTTGTTTTCACCTTTCTCTGAAAAATCTGAGGTATTATCAGATATAAATGCTATATTTTTTTCATCCGTGCTTTCTGCATAATCTAATAAAGTCAACCATAATATTCCGTCTCTAAATTGTTGTCCTTTACTATCAAGAGGTTTTTTTCTTTGAATAGCTCTATGTACTAGCTCAGGAAGATATTCATTTTTATAAGGGATAATATTTTTTGCAGAGGTCTTAAATTTCTTATGAAGAAAATCAATATACCTATTTGAATCTCCTTCAATATCTAAAACTGGATTTTCAGGCATTTGAATAAAAAGCAGGGTGCTTTTTAATTTTTCTAAGCTTTTAGTGTATTCTTCAAGTCTTTCTTGTAATACTCTCTTGTAAAGTCCTTTTATTTCTTCTAAAACAATTGAAGGGAAAATTAACTTTGAATTTGTTTTGGCTAGATAGTCTATTAATATTTCAAACCCTTTATCATTAAGTTTTAAATCTCTTCGAAATATATTTGCATCAATTATAATATCCATTTGTTTTAATTTTTATTTACAATATTGTTTTATTACATCATCAACGTCATTATTACCTAATTCTTTTGCAATATGTAAATCTAAACATCCACTTTCATTTTGTCTTATATTTATTTTCACAAGACCTCTTCTTCTATATGCTTCGGAATACTTAGGATTAATTTCAATTGCTTTAGTAAAATAGTAAATTGCTTCATTAAAATCAAGTAATCCAATTTTTGTATTTGCAATATTTGCATAAGCTTCTGCTAAAAATGGATTTATTTTTATTGCATTATTAAAATCTTCTAAAGCACCCACATAATCTTTAAGTATTTGTTTTGCACTACCTCTATTATTATAAGCAATAGCATCTTTAACACCACTTTTTAAGTATATGTTAAAATCATATATTGCACCATTATAGTCATTTATTATAAAATATTTTATATTTCCTCTATTGTTATATACTAATGTATCATTAGGATTTATTTCTATAGCTTGATTATAATCTGCCAAAGCTCCATTATAATCCTTTAATAAATATTTTAAATTCCCTCTACTACCATAAATTTGAGATGATTTATTATTAATTTTTAACGCTTTATTAAAGTCCTCCATTGCACCATTATAATCCTTTATTTCACGCTTTAAAATTCCTCTGTTATTATATGCTTCAATAAAATTTGGATTTATTTTTAATGCGATATTAAAATCCTCCATAGCATCATTATAGTCCATTAAAACATATTTAACTATACCTCTTTGAAGATATGCATCAATAAACTCAGAGTCTAATTTAAGCACTTTATTATAATCGTCTATTGCTTCATTGTATTTTTTTAATTCAGATTTTGCATTCCCTCTATTAAAATATGAAAACGTATCTTTTGGGTTTAAAATTAACACTTTAGTAAAGTCATCACTAGCACCTTGAAAATCTTTAAATATAATCATTTTTAAATAACCTCTATTATAATAAGCTTTTTGAAAAGTAGGATTTTTATCTATTGCTTTAGTATAATATTTAATTGCACTTTCATAATCTTTATTTTTACACTTCTTATCACCACGAATGTTGTATTCTTCAGCTGAATATTTGCAACTTGTAATAAAAATAATAAATACTATTGTTAATAAAAATACTCTTTTCATTTTAGTTTATATTATATTATGTATTATAAAATAATAATTAGTAGATAGATAATTGATTTTTATTAAATAATTATAAAATCAACATTCAAAACTGTACAAAGAAAATCTGTTTAATCAGTTGATTGTTAATTAAGCTCTAATAGTCAATCCTAATCTTGAGCAATTGTTTAAAATACCATCAAAAATCTGATTCAGTTTTTCATACATAGGAAGACCTGATTCATTATCAGAAAGAGGCACAATATTGTACATAATCCATTTTTCAAAAGATAATATAGCCCCCAATGCTTGTGTATCTCCTTTTGAGAAAATAAAATATGGTATTTCATTCAAAGCATTAATATAATCTGCTGAATTTGGAATTATATTTTTTTCTTCAGCTATAAAAATTAATTTATTAATCTTTTTTGAATCAGAAATATGTGAATTAACTTTTTCAAATTTACTTACACCAAAAGATATTTTGTACAATGATTTATAATTATCAATTCTACAGCATATATTATAAACACAATCAACTTTATTATTCATAAAATTTATTTTAAATATTAAATAACATCATTCCCATTTGGGTCAGAACATTTTATTTCAAATTGTGAAATAGTATATTTTTGTAAAGTTAAAAATCTATTATCATGTGTTTTCCATCTTTTTTCAGATATTTTTTGAAAGTTTGTATCCATTATTTTAATTACTTCTTCTTCTGTAAATTCAATAAAGAAAATATTACATTTAGTATATTTACGATTTATTTCATTCATAAGTTGAATACTAAATCCACCTTTATAAAATTTTTGAGCATTAATTGATTGAATATAATATAAATTTTCATCTGTAGGAAATGCTTGATTTTTTAAAGAAAGTATTTTAAATCCTCTAGATACTCTCATTACATTCAATTCGTCTATGTTTTTTTCTAAACCAAGTTCTAAATCTTGTTTATCTATTGTTGGAGGTAATGTTCTTGAAAAAAATCCACACATGGTAATTAATTATTAGTTTTCCCTACTCATAAGGTTTTTCAGGTTATGCCCCGTTTTTTTAATTGGGTTCTGGACTCCAATTTTTATTAATAATAGGTACAAAAGTAATTAAAATTTGTTACGTACGCATCATTTCAATATTTATTTTCAATATTTCCCGTCAAGGAATATATAAAAACAAAAAGCCCTCCCAATTTCTTGAGAGAGCTTCCATATATTCTTTAAGTCCTCTTTTGTCTTACACCCTTTCCTTTGGAAAGGGCCGGGGTAAGGTCTTGAGGATTTAGGAGAGGTCCTAAACCAAAGGTTCCATTAGCACTTCAATAGTTTGTGGAGCATTAGTTATGGTGCCTGTAAAATCAGTAGGTTTGTGATTAGGAGACATAACATTACCTTTAATATCGCCTATTGGTTCTTCAATTATATTTTGTTTAGTACTTTTATAAATGTACACTTCTTCGTCCAATTCAACTTTAATTAAACCATCAGTCAATAAATCCAATGTATTTTTATCTCTTATCACCATTTTAAAATTACCCATTGGAGTTGTAGGAGTTCTGGTTTGGTGCGAACCTAAAATAGTATCTGTGTTAGCACTATTAAATTCACTAAAAAACTCAGGTTGAGATTTCTTAAATTGAGGCATAAGTTTTTCAACAGCTCTATTTAACACTACTTCCGAAGCTTCAAGTTCGGCTTCTAAAGATGATGTGTTAAAATGTTTTTGATCAATAGCTGCTTTAGGTATATTTAAATCAGCTTCTACAGCGTCAACATTAGCACTATATTCAGTTAACATAGCAGGAGTCATTCCAAAATCAGCCAAAGCCAATTTATTAGTAGTAGCAAGGCTTCTGATGCGTTTAAACAACGAAAGACTTACCTCAGCAGCACCAACAAAACTAGTTTTTACCAGTTCCATTTCTTGTTCAAGAACAATATTGTCTGTATCATAAGCATAAGCAGAGATTAAACCTGCCATAACCAAAGCATTTTCTACAGTTTCTTCTTTATTGTTTTTCTTAAGCTCAGCATAACCTTTAATATTAACAGATTGCTGGTCTTTAAAACCATCGGCAGCAGTAATATGCCCCGAATAAGTAGTTACAAACGTTTGTAATTTGGGAATTGCACTAATAATTAGCACAAATTTAAGGAATACAGCCAATAGGCGTTTACCTTTAGTTAACAGTGCGTTTTGTCCGCGATTCATTACTTTACTATTTAAATAAAGTTGACCGAGGGTATTTAGTTTCCAATAAAACGATCAACGGCTTCATTAAAATAGTGTAGTATTATAAAATGCCACATTAACTAAATTGCGGCAAAATTACACATTAATTCGGTTATACTACTATTTATTTAATAAAAGTATTCTTTTTTATTTTGCACTTCAATTATTAATCTACTATAAAAAGTACCATGTCGTCATTGCGAACGAAGTGAAGCAATCTCAATATTCACACAAACAATAGATTGCTTCGTCGTTCCTCCTCGCAATGACGTCGATTTCATTCTAAAATGATTAATTATGGTTGATTTAATTCTTAAAATTTAATTTAAAATTATTTCACCTCATAAGTAGCTAAAATACTGTCGATATAAAAAAATCTAAGAAATGCAGGAAAAAAATATTGAAAATGCAAAGAAAAAATATGAGAAATGCAGAAAAAAAATATACGAATTGCAGGGAAAAAATATCGAATGTTTTGAAAAAAATCAGGGATATTTATTTTAAAATATCGAATGTTTCAACTAAAATGTTGCCTCTTCAAACTAAAATATAGGATGTTTGAACAAAAATATAGGCTCTTCAAACCAAAAAATAGAATGTTTTGAAAAAAATATTGGATGTTTCAGCAAGAATATTGCCTCTTCAAACCAAAATATAGAATATTCCAATAAAAATAAAGGATATTTTTTAAAAAATATAGACCATTATTTCAAAAAACACAGCAATAACAGGGGTTTCACTAATAATGCACATTATAATGCGATAAATAAAACAGAAATTAATAGATAAAATTAAAGAATTAAAAGAACCACCACAATATTTATGCTTAGGAAATGAAAAGGTAAACGTTTTATTACTAAATTTGCAGTCTAATAAAATTCAATGATAGATTTTAATGACGACAGACCAAATCCGGATGAACTCTTAGCAACCCTTAAAAATGAAGAGGAAAAAAGTAAGCGTGGCAAGCTGAAGATATTCTTCGGAATGTGTGCAGGTGTGGGCAAAACTTATACCATGCTCAAGACTGCACATGCCGAGATTTTGAAAGGTAGCGAAATAGTTATAGGTCTTATTGAGACACATAACCGTAAAGAAACTGCCGAGTTAGTCAAAGGTTTTGAAATAATTCCCCTTAAGGAATATGAGTATAAAGGGACGATGGTCAAGGAAATGGACCTTGATGCCATTGTGGCTCGTAAACCTCAGATTGTAATTGTAGATGAACTTGCTCATACCAATGCGCCAGGAAGCCGTCATGTAAAGCGTTATCATGATGTTCTGGAGCTTTTAGAGAATGGTATTAATGTTTATTCTACTCTTAATGTTCAGCATTTAGAAAGCCGTTCGGATACTGTTGCCCAGATTACAGGTATAATTGTTAGAGAAACCTTACCCGATGAAATATTTGAGAATGCCGATGAAGTAGAAGTCGTTGACCTTACTCCCGATGAATTACTTCAAAGACTTACCGAAGGGAAAGTTTATACTCATGAGCGTTCAAGAGAAGCTGTTGATAACTTCTTCCGCAAAGGAAATATAACTGCTTTGCGCGAAATGGCTTTGCGTATAGTCGCTGATAGAGTTGATAAACAGCTCCACGACTATATGCAAATAAAGCGTATAAGAGGGCCTTGGAAATCAGGTTTACATTTGCTAGTTGGCATTGATTATAAGCCACAATCTACAAGATTGCTTCGTTGGGCAAAGAATCTTTCCTATTCAATGGGAGCGAATATACAAGCTATATATGTAGAAACCCTTCATAAGCTAACTCCTACCGAAGAAGAACAACTTAATAAGAACTTAAATCTTGCTAAGCAATTGGGTATTAAATCTCGCATTGTAACTAATAATGACGTAGTAAAAGCTATTGTTGATTTCGCTCAGAAAGAAAACGTTTCTCATATTATTGTTGGAAAACCTAATGTCAGAAATGTACTTTCTATGCTTAAGCTTGGTAATTTTGTCAACCGATTAATTCGCTATAGCGGTAATATTGATGTTTATATACTTGGGGCGGATGATCAATCTAAAGATAAGTTTAAAGAAAAGGTCTCTATCCCAGCTTTTACGTCTAACTTAAAACAATATTTTACTGCAGCAATGCTTGTTATCTTGACTTCCATAGTTTGTTATTTTGTTAAAGATTATATCGGTTATCAGGTTGTTTCTTTTGGTTTGTTGTTTCTTGTGTCTATACTAGCATTGTTTTATGGCACTGGTCCTATCCTTGTTGCTGCTACTTTAAGTGCACTTATCTGGGATTATTTCTTTATACCTCCTACTTATACGTTCCATGTTGAGAAACCTGTTGACATGCTTATGCTTGTCATGTTTTTTATTATAGCTTTAATGAATGGAACCTTGACTTCCAGAGTTCGTCGTCAGGAGAAAAAGATTAGAGTTCGCGAAGAACGTACCGATGCAGTTTATCAACTTACGAAAGAGCTTACTGTAATTTCAGGCATTGACCAAGTTACTAAAGTTGCTATTAATTATATTCATAAGTACTTTAAATTAGACAGTACTATTATACTTAAAAATGAATTAAACCAATTAGAGAAACCGGTAAATTATGATAGCATAATTAGTTTATCTGAAAATGAATTCAGTGTTGCTTCATGGACTTTCAAACATTCTTCCAAGGCAGGGAAATACACTAATACTCTTCCCTCTGGTAACTATACTTTTTATCCTTTGATTGGCAATAGCGAAAGTATGGGTGTAATTGCTGTTGAACATTTGCGAAAGTTTACTCAAGGTGAAGAACAGTTTTGGGAAGCTTTTCTTTCGCAAATATCAGGTAAATTCGAACGAGAATATCTGAGGATTGCAGCAAGGAAAACTTATATTTTAAATGAATCCGATAAGCTTTATAAAACTTTATTCAATTCTATTTCTCACGAACTGCGTATCCCGGTTGCAACTATTATGGGTGCTTCTGATGTTTTGCTTTCTGAGAATTATTCGAAAGAAAACCAAACTGAATTATATAATGAGATAAATACTGCTTCCATTCGTCTGAATCGTGTAATTGAAAACCTTCTAAATATGTCACGTTTAGAATCAGGCAGAATTACTCCTCACCCTGATTGGTGCGATGTGCATGATTTGGCTAATAAGGTTGCTGAAACACTTCAACAGGAACTTAAGCCTTTTAAATTAACTACGATCATTCCTCAGGATATGCCTTTAGTTAAGATTGATTTTGGTTTGATTGAACAGGTTTTACATAATCTTATTTTAAATGCCACACAGAATGCTCCTGCCGGTAGTCGTATCAGAGTTAAGATGTTTTATGATAATGGAAATCTTGTAATACTGGTAATGGATAGAGGTAAGGGATTTCCAAATGCTGAACTTAGCTCAGTTTTCAATAAGTTTTATAGAGGTGATGATGCCAAAACAGGTGGTACAGGTTTAGGTCTTTCTATTGTAAAAGGTTTTGTAGAAGCTCATTTAGGGACTGTAACAGCTCAAAACCGTGAGAACGGTGGTGCATTATTTACTATTAGAATACCTGTTTTGATTTCTGAAATGAATCAGTTTAATAAACAAGAAGAATAAATGGCTAACGAGGATACCATATTAATAATTGATGATGAAGTCCAGATCAGGCGTTTGCTTGAGATTACTTTATTAGCTAACGGCTATAAGATATCTGAAGCAAGTACCGGTAAAGAAGGCTTAACAAATGCAGCTACCGGACAACCCGTATTGATTATTCTAGATTTAGGTTTACCTGATACTGATGGCCTTGAAGTATTAAAAAAGCTTCGCGAATGGTATCTTAAGCCAATTATTATCCTATCGGTTCGCAATTCGGAAGAAGATATTATTAAGGCTCTTGATAATGGAGCTAATGATTATCTTACCAAACCTTTTAGGACTGGTGAATTGTTGGCTAGAATAAGAGTAGCAATCAAACATAGTCAGGGGTCTGATGATAATTCAAGTCTCACTTTCGACAATTTGTTTATTGATTTGGCTAATCATATCGTCCGTAAGGATAATGAAATAGTTAAGCTTACATCAACTGAGTTTTCATTATTAGCTTTACTTGCTAAAAACGAAGGTAGAGTTCTTACCCACCAATATATTTTAAAAGAAGTATGGGGAATGGGCTACATTGACCAAACTCAATATCTGAGAGTTTTTATGGCACAATTGCGCAAGAAAGTAGAAGATAATCCTTCAAAACCTAAGCTATTAAATACCGAATCGGGGATAGGGTACCGGTTTGGGGAATGAAACTACAAACTTAAAGCATACATATGGGTTTAAGTTTTAAAATAGTATTTAATTAAAAAGAAGATATATTCTTCTGATTTTTTTAATTTATAGATATGACGATTGTCTCAAGGTTATTTTTTTAAAAATTGAACGATTGTTGGATACGGACATCGCCTCCTTTTTGAAAATTGACCGATTGTTGGATA
>JBAXLO010000186.1:0-9287 GCA_037134755.1 Bacteroidota bacterium
AACAAAGTTAAGCAATTTCCCCTTTTTGGTTCTGGCTTGTCCAGGTTAGGTTGTTAGACTTTTAGGAAAACAAGAGTGCCTAAAATTTGAAGTTTGAAATGCCTAAAGTTTTAAGAGACTTTTAGCTATTTAGACTTTTAGACTATTAGGAAAACAAAATAGTGCCTAAAATGCCTAAAGTTTGAAGTGCCTAAAATTGAAGACAGGGCTTTTAGCTGTTTAGACTTTTAGGTAATCAAAAAACCTTCACCACTTTAATGATGTAGTTTTTTTTAATTATTAATTGTTAATTGACTTCGTAATATTTTTGTGTATTTGTTTAATATGTAGATATATGTATGTGTAATAAGCCCTACTTGATTCTGGGTGGGTGTTGCTTGAAGGAACGGAAGCGTAAAATGAAGTAACGTAAGCGTTGCTTGAAGGAACGTAAGCGTAGAATGAAGTAACGTAAGCGTAGAATGAAGTAACGGAAGCGTAGAATGAAGTAACGGAAGCGTAGAATGAAGTAATGGAAGCGTAGAATAAAGTAGCTTATACGAAGAATGAAGTAGCGTAAGCCTAGCTTGAAGAAACGTAAGCGTTGCATAAAGCAACGTGAGTGTTGCATGATTCTATACCAATCTTAAGCGTACCAAGTTGATAATTATAACACTTAATATGTGTATTGAATGAGTAATTAAGAGGTGTGTTAAGTATTGTGCAAGCAACACAGGTGGTAAAACCCAGGGATGTTAGTGAACTTATATCAAAAGATGAATATTTATTCATCATGTGTTTTTTGTTATTGCTATGCCGAAATTCTATTCTTAATCTCGACTAAATAACGGTGCAAAATTGCAAATTAAAATTTGATTAAATGTCTTTATATTAAATAAAATTTAAATCTTCATTATTAATACATTATTGTTAATTCTTTTTGTATCTTTGCAAATAAATATCAAACTTATGAAAATTAATAAGCATGTATTAACTCTGTTGTTTACGCTTCTTCTCTCTGGTATTACTTTTAGCCAAAATACATCTTTCAGTAAAGTAATATCTCCTTATGGTAATATTAATTATGCTTCTTTTGCAGCAAGTGGTATTGTAAAACAAGACAATAAATATATACTTGCTTTATCCGGCTATGATACAACAAATATAAGTACTGATATTCAAAGTTTATATTTTGCTAAAGTTGATTCAAACGGCGATAATTTTGAAATAATAAAAAAATATAATCAATCTGACACTAATTATTATACTAATTTTGGTGCTCTTATTAAGACACATAATGGTGGTTTCTGCTTTGTTGGTGATATTGATTTTAATTATAATAATAAATTACAACACTATGTTATGCTATTTGATAGCAGTATGAATAATATACTTACTAAGATTATTCCACATGATACAATATGGGAAGCAGTAAGGCAAATCACAGAAACGCATGATCAAGGTTTTATATTAGTTGGCTGTAGATATGTATCAGATATTGTTGGCAATGTTCTTTTAATAAAAACTGATAGCTTAGGTAATCAGCTTTGGAAAATGACTATTTCAACAGGTGGATACATTGGTAATGGAAAACAAATTGAAGAAACACCTGATCATGGTTTTTTAATTTGTGGTTACAATGGTTCTTATACAACAGGTCAGGGTGGTCCTTTTTTAATAAAGACTGATAGTGCAGGTAACTTAATTTGGGTAAAATATCTTGGTAATAGCAGTCAGCAAGATGGAAGTGCTGCAATGGCTATTACACAAGAAGGTGATTATTTAGTAGCTTTCGGCTATACAACCTATACATATACAGATAATCAGTACTGGTCTGGACGTTTAAATGTAATTAAATATTCTCCTGATGGTACTCAGATTTGGAATAAGATGTATGATACAATTAGAGAAAATATAATTGTAAATAAGATACAGATATTACCTAATAATGATTTTATTGTAATGGGATCTTGTGTTGAAAATGAAGTAGTATTTTATTATACTTCTTTTATATTTAAATTTAAGTCCAATAGTGATAGCTTATGGCGTAAGATTTATTATTACACAAAAAAATTTACAGATGGGAATTATTTAGTAGATAATATACTTAATTCAGATGGGAGTATAACAGCTTGTGGTTATGTGAATGGAGATACTTTAGTGCCTTATGAGAAAATATGGATACTTAAAACGGATAGCAGTGGTTATGCACCCGGCTGTGAGCCAACTGTAATAAATGAAATACAATATGCCAAAACAGAGGCTATAAGAGTTTATCCTAATCCGGCAACCAATCAAACAACAATAGCCTATCTTCAACTAAAAGAAGAAGGAACTATACATACTATATAATATGCTTGGGCAAATAGTGTATGAAGAAAAGATTGCAAAAGGTTCATCACAAACAAAACTAAGTATTCAACACCTTAAAGCAGGGCTTTATAAAGTAATAGTAAGAGAGAAAGGGATAATAAAAGGGGAAGTGAGTTTGGTGAAAGAGTAATCAACATAATTAAACAATATTGTCATTAGTAAGCCTTGGTTAAAAATTGCAGCTAACATGCCTCTTTTTCTTTATCAAATTAATATTTTCGGTATTTCTTTTATTCAATTTCAAATTACTTTGACCTATTTTGCTATGGATTGCCTTTAATTTCTTATCTATTTTTATAAAAGGCTATCCCTGTTTACCCTTTTAGCTATCCTATCCTTCAAAATAGCATACTCAAGCTCACTTTAAGTGTCTAAATATTTATTTTTAGTATTGAATTTTATAGGGTTGAGAATCTATATTAAGATGTCATTCAAAATTCATAATTTTTAATTCGTAATTCTTTACTATCTTTGTAGTCTAATTTAAAACACTTATGGGCGGTAACACATTTGGAAAGATATTGCAATTAACTACCTTCGGCGAATCGCATGGAGTAGCTGTGGGAGGCGTGCTTGATGGTTGTCCCGCCGGATTAGCCATTGATAAAGAATATATTCAACATCAAATGAACCGTCGCAGACCCGGGCAATCAGCTTATACAACACAACGCAACGAAGCCGATGAATTACAGCTTTTATCCGGCGTGTATGATGGCAAAACTACCGGAACACCAATAGCTTTTCTTGTTAAAAACGCCGATAATCGTTCGGAAGATTACACACATCTGCAAGAAACATTTCGCCCTTCGCATGCTGACTATACTTATTATAAGAAGTATGGTGTTTATGACTTCAGAGGAGGTGGAAGAGCTTCTGCACGAGAAACATTAGCAAGAGTTGCAGCGGGCGCTATTGCTCGTCTGTTAATATTAAAATCAGGAGTTACAGTTACAGCTTATGTCTCGCAAATTGGTAATATAGAAGCAGGAAATTTTGCTGAAATAACTGAAGATATCGTTGATCAAAGCCCTGTAAGATGCCCTGACAAAGATGCTTCTGAGTTGATGATGCAACTTATAAAAGAAACCGGAGCCAAGGGTGATACTTTAGGAGGCATCATCAACTGCTCCATAAAAGGCTGCCCTATAGGATTGGGCGAACCTGTGTTTGATAAGCTTCATGCTGATTTAGCCAAAGCAATGTTAAGCATCAATGCAGTTAAAGGCTTTGAATATGGGAGCGGTTTTGCAAGTGCATCAATGACAGGTAAAGAACATAACGATCTTTTTATTGAAAACTTTAAAACTAAAACAAACAACTCAGGAGGAATACAAGGTGGTATTTCGAATGGTGAAGAAATATATTTCAGAGTAGCTTTTAAACCTGTTGCTACAATAATGCAGCCTCAGGAATCTGTGGATAAATCGGGTAATAAAGTCATTATAGAGGGCAAAGGACGGCATGATATTTGTGTAGTACCACGTGCAGTACCAATTGTTGAAGCAATGGCTGCTTTGGTTATCGCAGATCATTTATTAAGAAACAAAATTAACTCGTAGAGACGTTGCATACAACGTCTCTTCATAAACCAATACAATATCAATATGAAAAAGACACTTAAAATTACAGCTATCGTTCTAGGGATTATAATTATCCTTATGCTTATTCTTCCTTTTGCATTTAAAGGTAAGATCGTTAAAACCATTAAAGAAGAAGCTAACAGCAGCATGAATGCTAAGCTTGACTTTACTGACTTTGGCATGTCGATGTTCAGGAGTTTCCCTAACTTTTCTTTAAGTATTGAGAAGCTTAGCATCGTTGGCGTTGACCAATTTAAAGGGGACACACTTGCCTCAATGGATAAAATGTATGTTTCCATTGATTTGATGAGTGTAATCAAAGGTTCCGGCTATAAGATCAAGAAGATAGAGCTTGACAATCCTCGTATCTTACTTAAGCGCTTAAAAGATGGCAAGGCTAACTGGGATATTGCCAAGCCCGCCGACACTACCAAGCCTAAAGAGCCATCAAAACCATCCAATTTTAAGATGACTTTGCAGAAGATTATCGTGACCAATGCTCACTTTGTTTTTGATGATGCAAGTCTAGGTTTTTACATGCTTATGGATGGAATGAATCACACTTCTTCGGGCGATATGACTGCTGATATTACTAATTTAATTACCGCAACTACCATCAAACATTTGGATGTTGCTTATGGTGGCGTAAGTTATTTAAGTAAATGTGATGTTGATCTTAAAGCTACTATCGAAGCTAATATGAAGGACATGAAGTTTACTTTTAAGGATAATATGTCTCGTTTAAATCAGTTGTATTTTAAGTTCGACGGTTTCTTTGCTATGCTTAATCCTGCCGGTTTTGACATGGATCTTAAGTTTAGTACTGATAAAACAGAGTTTAAGAACATACTTTCGATGGTTCCTTCGCTTTACGCAAAGGATTTTGATAAGATTCAGACTAGTGGTAAGTTTGTTTTTAATGGCTTTGCTAAAGGTGTTTATAAAGATATGACTTTGCCTGCCTTTGGTCTCAATTTTCAGATTATTAATGCTATGTTTAAGTATCCAAGCCTTCCAAAAGAGGTTAATAATATCAACATAGTTACTAAGATTGATAATAAAGGTGGAAGTGCTGATAATACCACTATTGATGTTTCTACTTTCCATGTTGCTTTGGCAGGAAATCCTATTGATATGACATTGTTTTTAAGCACTCCTATGTCGGATCCTAATATAAATATGGGCATTAAAGGCTCTTTAGATCTTGCTTCCATCAAACAAGTGTATCCTTTGGCCGAAGGTCAGGATTTAAATGGTATGTTTAAGGCTGATATCACTTTGAAAGGCAAGATGTCGGCTATACAAAAGCAAAAATACAATGAGTTTGTTGCTCAAGGTTATCTTGACCTAAAGAATATGACGTATAAGAGCAAAGACTTTGCTCAGGGTGTTAATATACAGGAAGCTCGTTTTAATTTCAATCCACAATATCTGGAGCTGGCGCAGTTTGATATGCTAATGGGACGTAATGATTTCTCTGCAAAAGGAAAGATTCAAAACTATATTGCTTACTGGCTCAAGGGTGAGACTATTAAAGGGCAATTATCAACTTCATCTAAATACTTTAATTTAGATGATGTGATGCCTAAAGATACGCTTACTGTTGCCAAGAAGAGTTCGGAGGCTGCCAAAGATACTGTTGCTAAAGCTATGACAGTTGTTAAGATACCTGCTAATATTGATTTTGTTATGACTGCTTCTTTTGGCAAACTTATTTATGATAAAATGGAAATGGCGAATGTTAAGGGCGAAATTGATATTAAAGATGAGAAGGTACAGATGAAGAATTTAAGTATGAATATCTGTGATGGCAAAATGGTGGTTACGGGTTACTATTCATCTAAAGATAAGGATAAACCGGAGGCTGATTTTGCGCTTGATATTAGTAATTTTAACATCCCAAAGGCTGCTAAAACCTTTGTCACCTTTGGCAAGATGGCTCCTATTGCTGAAAACACTACGGGCACTTTCTCCACTAAGTTTAAGATTAACACCTTGATGAATACTACCATGAGCCCTATCTTAAATAGTATGAGAGGTTCGGGGACTATTGCCACATCTAAACTAAAGATTGACAACTCTACAAGCTTACTTAAATTAGCTGAAGCAACCAAGATGGATAATTTAAAACATCTGGAGCTAAACAACATAAATCTGTCATTTGTCATCAATGACGGCAAGGTTTATACGAGTCCTTTTGAGATTAAGACTGGAAATATCAAGGCTATTGTGTCAGGCTCTACCTGTTTTGATCAAACTATTGACTATTTACTTAAGATGGAAGTCCCTCGTAAAGAATTTGGTGGAGGTGTTGGCAGTTTGTTCGAAGGGATGTCAGCATTTGGTGCTTCCAAAGGGGTTAAAGTAAAGGTGAGTGATAATATTAAGTTCAATATTAATATAAAGGGTACATTTAGTAAACCAAAGATCACTACCAGCTTTGGTAATGGCAAGGATAACGCTCTAAACAGTGCTAAAGATGCTCTTAAAAATGAAGTTATTACTACAGTAAAAGCTGATGCTGCCAAAGTTATTGCGGAAGCAAAACAAAAAGCCGATCAACTTATAAAAGAAGCACAGAAACAAGGAGATGCATTGCGAAGTGAAACCAAGAAAGCTGGCGATAAACTAGTAGCCGAAGCCGATGCTCAAGGGCAAAAGATGGTTGAAGAGGCATCCAATCCAATAGCTAAAGCAGTAGCCGAAAAGGGTGCTAGCAAACTACATAACGAAGCTAAAGCTAAAGCCGATAAGATGAATACTGAAGCAGATACTAAAGCAAAAGACTTGGTATCTAAGGCTAAATCTCAAGGCGATGGCATTATAAAAGCTGCTCAAGACAAAACCAAGTAATAATGTGAATGACTCAGCTTTCGAATTACGAAAGCAGGTCTTTAATTCTGACATTTTGTCAGGGTGTATTGTATGTTTTGTCAGGGTTTTGTTAAAATATTTTAAAGAATCCTGACAAAAATACTATTTTGCATGGAGTTTGTGTTACAAATTAGTACTTAGAGTACTTAAAGTTTAAAAACATTTTTTAAGATATTTAATAATATAACATTTACACCATGAATAATATAGTAAATAACTTATTTAATAGATTTTCAATTTACAAAAAGCAGTTTATCTTTCCTGCGTTTGTGTTAATTTCATTATTTTTATTTACAGTTGTTGCGCAAAATAAGAGCAAAAACAATCTTATAAGTAGCATACCCGATGGTGAAGATTCTTTAAAAACGAATCAGCCTCAGGTTAATTACAAAGTTAATAAGCAATATGATGAGCATGGTAATCTTATAAGTTATGATTCCACCTATACTTACTCTTATTCTTCGCCGGGTGCTGATGTTAATATAACTTTTGGTAATGATTCTGCTTTTGATATGTTTGGGAATATGAATATGCCTATTGGAATGTTTAATAACGATATTTTTAATCGTTTCTTTAAAAGTGATAGCACGCAATTCCTAAATAATAATATGTTTTTAAACGATCCTTTCTTTAATAATGGTTTTGATATGATGGATCAGATGCGTGAACAGATGAAACGTATGCAACAGATGGACAGTTTGTTTAAGATACAACGTAATACACCTGTTCCTAATAATAAAACGATTGATCCTAATGATATGATCACTCTTTAATTATGAATTATAAATTATGAATGAAAGCAAATATGACTTTTATTTATAATATTAAAATATCTTTACTTGTATTAAATAAGACAATTTAATTTTATACATACACTTTAATTTATATTACTAACTGAAATCCGACTCCGTACTCACGGAGTCGTGAAATTCAGTTAAGGAATCTAATTCTTTTTCAAGTACTCAAGGCACTTCTTCTATTTTAACTTATCTGATAGTGATTTAATCTCCATGTATGGAGAAATATTTTCATACAATATATTATATACAGCATTAAAAATAGGAAGATCAACACCATGTTGTTTATTAATTTCTTTAATGCCTTTTGTAGCATAATAACCTTCGGCAACCATTTTCATTTCCAATTGCGCTGACTTAACAGAATATCCTGCACCAATCATATTGCCAAAAGTACGGTTACGACTAAATTGCGAATATGCTGTTACCATAAGATCACCGAGATATACAGAGTTATAAAGATTGCGATTGATAGGATGTACTTTCTCAATAAACTTTTCCATTTCCTGAATTGCATTAGCAATAAGTACTGCCACAAAGTTATCACCATAACCCAAACCTTTTGAAATCCCAACAGCTATAGCATAAATATTCTTTAAAACAGCAGCATATTCAGTACCATAAATATCATCAGAAATTGATGTTTTAACATATCTACAACTGAAAATGGAAGCCATATAAGCAGCCATCTTTGGGTTTTGAGATGCAAAGGTAAGATACGTAAGTTTCTCCAATGCAATTTCTTCGGCATGCGAAGGACCGCTTATAATACAAATATCCTGTAAAGATACATTGTATTCTTCGTTAAGAAAATCAGCAATAATCTGATTCCTTTCGGGGATAATACCTTTTATGGCTGAATAAACTCTTTTGCCACTTAAAGAATCTTTTGCAAGTGGACTAATACTCTGGCAAAGAAAAGCCGCAGGAGTTACAAATATAACATCAGTGACTTGAGAAACAATATAATTAATATCATTACTTATTACAACAGTATTGTTCTTAAACTCAACATCACTAAGATAAAGAGGGTTGTGATTAAACTTTTCGACACCTTCTTTAATCTCTGTTTCGCGAACCCACCAATATACATGTTTTACGTTGTTGCTAAGTATCTTTACGATGGCAGTAGCCCAACTACCTCCACCAATTACCGCTATTTTATAATCTTTTTTCATTTTATTGATTTTATAGATTGCTCTTATACTTTATCTAATTTCACTGCAAAGGTATCGATTATTTCCTTTCATTAAACTAACTAAAGAGGACTTTATTGTTTTTAATTTTTAATAAAGATAAATCAGAATTGCAAATAACATTATTTTATTTCTTTTTTATTAATAATCATTATTTTAAATCGAGGTTTTTAGTTTTTTTTGCAAACTTACATATTATTTATCATATAGATATATTGTTTGTTTTATTATTTAGATTGCTTTGGTGATAAAGATATGATTAAATGCATCTTTACGAATATTAATAGCCTTCATAAATCTATTTTTTAATGTTTTTTTTTGTGATATGCACTCCGAAATTAAGATATGAGTGATTTATTTGGTGAAACATCAAAAGTCTTGTGGATATTGACGATTTATTCTGTATGAAGGAGAAAGTCTTGTGGATATTGATGATTTATTCTGTGTGAAGGAGAAAGTCTTGTGGATATTGACGATTTATTCTGTGT
>JBAXLO010000187.1:0-9267 GCA_037134755.1 Bacteroidota bacterium
ATTATTATTTTTAAATGATTTCATTTTTTTTACTATTAAGGAATATTCAAATGATGTGCCATAATCCTAAGTTGTTCATTTATAAATGATGTTATAAATAACACAATGTTTAAATTGTCCCAATTTGAAATATCATGTTCAATTTCAGACAGTGTGAAATGAATCTAATCTTGTTTGAGAAGTATGTTTATTAAAGGACGTAGAGAAATTCAAACATATAAAAACACCAAAAACATAGAGTGCTGCCTGCGTACTTTCACATCGACCAAAATATATATGTTTTACTGTCCGAGTACTTTTGCATAGACCAAAATATAGATGTTTTGTTGTCCGAGTACTTTTGCATCGACCAAAATATAGATGTTTTGTTGTCCGAGTACTTTTGCATCGACCAAAATATAGATATTTTACTACCTGCGTACTTTCATATCGTTTTGCATTTATTTATTTCAATAGGCTTTTTAATTCACAAATTTGGAATCATAATTCAATAATTGTATTAAGATTTCTGACATAAATAATTTCTTGATAAATAAATCACATTTGTTTAACCATTAGCTATATCTGAAGAATTATTTGAAGATTATTATTTTTAATTTACAGATTTGAAAATAAATTACTTAGATTGTGTCTAAATTATCAACATTGGCATGGATATTGTCGTAAGATATATGTACAATTCTGTACAAAATAATAATAATTTAATGAAAAAAGTAAAATGGTTTTTCTTGTCAAATGTGTTTCGTAAACTAGCAGATAGAAGCATGGTACGCTTTTATAAATTTTGCTACTTGTTTATGTTGGGTCTTTCAAGTAATGTTGACGACCCCTTTTATGATTTAAAGTACCAGGAACTGCTACCCTTTATAGCTCCATTTAATGCCGCTTACGACATTAAATATGGAAACAAAGGTCAACGTAAAGGCGACACTAAGAAATTTAATCAGCTTTTTAAACAATTGTCATCAGTTAAGTTACACTCTTGGGATATTGCATTGCAAGCAGTATTTCAACAAAACACACCTGAGTACACTAAAATCTTCCCTAATGGGCTTACTCCTTTTCACACTTATTCGATAAGTGATAGATTTGATTACTTTAAAAATGCTGTTACTGAAACAGCAAAATATCCTGCACTACACTCTTTACATGATGAAATGGCACTCTTCTTTGCTGATTTCAAACTTGCTGAGGATGTAAAACAAAAGAAAAATATTAACATCAAAGAATCTAAAGATGAAGTTTTGACATTAGCTCATATTGTTGCTGATGAAATATATGGTGTATTAGGTGATTTTATGAAGAAATTTAGAAAAACACCTGAAAATATACTTGCATTCTTCCCTGTGTTTTTACTTAGACAACGTAAAAAAGGAGCAGCTCCTGATCCAAGTATTATTGAATTAAGTATTAATAGTTCCGAAAGTATTGAGGCCGGTTATAATTTTGGTCATAATGATAGCTTAAATTTTTACGATACCGGTGATACTAATTTGATAATATGGTTTACACCTGATCCATTAGCAGCCAAACCTCTTAAGCTTATAAATTTAATTCCTCAAGGTATTAAAACAATTAAAGTAAGTGATTATGCAAGTCAGGCTGATCGTTTTATGATGGTTGAAAACACTTCTATAGATGAAATAGGATCCATAGAAATTAGTTTGAACTAAGGAAAGTGTTTATATTAATAAGAAAGAGCCTCCATCATTAAGTTGATGGAGGCTCTTTTAATTCCTGTCAGGTTTTTCCTCCTGACAGGTTTAATAACCTTCTAAGAATTATACCTGACAGGATGGGAAACCTGTCAGGATCGAATAAAAACAAATCCGTTAGGAATTAATTTGATTGAGGTTCTTTTTTTTGTTTATTCGTTTACTTGGTTAAAACAATTTTACCTGTAATAGTATTATTACCAATATTCATTTTATAAAAATAAACTCCACCTCTTAAATTGCCTGCTTCCATAACTATAGTATGATCGCCTTTATCTTGCTTACTTTCGATAAGGATGTTTATTTCTCTTCCAATCATATCATAAATGCTTAACCGAACATTTGTACTCTCGTTTAAAGTATAATTAAAAGATGTTTTATCAGTAAAAGGATTAGGAATAATTTTAAGATTTAATCCATTAATATTATTAGAAGCAATACCTGTATTATCATAATGAATAATATTAGAAGAATCGGAAATACAGCCATTAATAGTAACAATCACAAAATAATTTCCTATTTGTTGAGGAATATAAGTTTGAGCTGTTGCAGAGCTTAAGATACCTGTAGCTAAATTGTACCATTGATTACCACTTGTAGCGTTTGAACTTAAAGTATTTCCTGTTAAAGTAATGACAGGTGTGGCAGGTGTAGGATTAACAGTAACTGCAAGTGTAGATGTTGTGCCATTACCACAAGTATTATTTCCTTTAACAGTAATATTTCCCGAAACAGCAGAAGCACCATAACTAACATTAATACTATAAGTTGTACTTGATCCTGTTGCACCTGTTGGAAGAGTCCAGATATAAGATGTAGTATTAGCAATTGGCGAAACACTATAGATAACAGAGTTCTGTCCCTGACAAACCGGAGTAGTACCGTTAATAGTACCGGGCGATGTAGGAACAGTACTTACAACTAGAGAAGCAGTGTTAGAAGTTGCATTAAATCCATTACTACAGTTTGTTAAATAGCAACGATATTGATAAGTTGCAGCAGTTGTAATGCCACTTAAAGTCATACTGTCAGTAGTTGCATTGGTATAAGTTGCAGCTGTAGGAACACCATTAGTTACATTAGCCCAAGTTCCGCCATTATTGTATTGCCATTGATAAGTAATAGGAGTTGTTCCGGTAGTTGCGGCTATTGTAAACAAAATATTACTAACAGGTAAACAAGTAGTTTGAGTAGAGATAGGTTGGGTAGTAATTGCAACAGCAGTACATGCCGTAGTCGAAACATTACCTGTTAATGCAGGAGTTAAATAACAGTTAAGCGTAGAGTCGTATTCATAAATAGCATAATAATAAGCTGTACCGGGAGTTAATGCAGTAATGTTAGCAGAAGTTCCAATGCCATTATACACAACATAATTGCCTGTCCCTAATTGAGTGCCACTACCAAAAACAGTACTTGCAGTATAAACAGTTCCGTTAACAGGATCTGAATTTACAGCAGCACCTTGATGAGCGACTACTAATACTTTAGTGCCATTACCACGAGTCCAGCCAATAGTCATCGAATTAAGCGTGATTGCGGATGAAGTAATAGTAGTAGCCTGAGTAGTTGGAGGAGTACAAACATTATAATAAACGTATGATTCCCATAAACCCCTACCATAAGTAGCAGCTCTGAGCTTACTATTTTGTGGATTTGAATCATAATATATTTCAATTTCACCAATCTTAACATTAGGTAAACCTGAATTATAAGCAACCCAGTTAGCAGTTCCCTTTTTAAAGTAAATACCCAATTCGGTACCCACATACAACTGAAGCTCGGTAGTTGATTGTTTGTTCTGAACAATTGAATAAGCAGGTAATTGAGGTAGACCTGTTGAAAGATTCGTCCATGAAGTGCCTCCATTTGATGATTGATAAACTCTGTTAGCATTGTAGCCATCCATAGTTATCCAAAGCGTATTGGCATCATCATTTTTAACAGTAATATAAGTTATATTAGCACTACCAACAGGTAGAGTTCCTGTTATATTAGTCCAAGAAGTACCGCCATTAATAGTTTTCCAAATAGTAGTTTGATCGGCAACATATAAAACCTGAGTATTAGAAGGAGCAATAGCCATCGAACGTATATTGTTTGATGTATTCATAGTGGAGATCTTAGTCCATGAAGTGCCGGTATTAGTAGTTTTATACACATCAGCATAACCTGCATACAATGTTTGATGATTTACAGGATCCATAATATAAGGCGTTACCCAAGCTCCTGTAGGTGCACCACCCGGAATATTAGCTGAAATATCAGTAGTAGTATTCCAATGATCAGTAGTTCTGTCAATCTGCCCTTGAACATAGGTGCCATATTGTGTATTTACATTCGTGTAATCAATTATACATTCAGTTCCATCACCACCTTTTACATCCGACCATGAACCACCCGAAAGTAATTTAGTGCCATTGTCTTGTAATCCTGTGATAACTTCAGTAGAAACTGTTTGAGAATTGCTTAATTTATACATCTGGCTAATGACCATTCCATTTGTTTTATCAGTCCAGGTAGTGCCACTATTGGTCGAAATATAAACTCCTCCATCATTAGTTTCAAATAAGTCGCCATTAGCTCTGAACTTTAAGCAATGTTTATCAGCATGAGCAACAGGATAACTTCCCGAATTGTAAGGGGTGCTCCCAACCCAGCAATTAGAACATGTCCAAGCAGTGCCACCGGTAGTGCTTTTGTGAGTATTAACACCACCAACGAGCAGGGTGCTTGCATTAGTAGGAGAAACAGCCATACTTAAATCGTAAAATCCTTGGCCTCCTGCATCACTACCATCCGAATACCATCCTAATAAATTCTTAGTAGTCCCTGCAAATACTTGAGTGTAACTTGCACCACTATTAGTTGATTTATAAATACCGTATAAGCCATTATCACTTTGATCAGCTAAAGCATAAACCCATGTTGGCTGATTGGCTGATACTGCCAGCTCTATTCTTTGAGC
Source organism: Bacteroidota bacterium (assembly GCA_037134755.1). Lineage (GTDB taxonomy): Bacteria > Bacteroidota > Bacteroidia > Bacteroidales > JACABE01 > JBAXLO01. Next base: position 4,684 of record JBAXLO010000187.1, read on the forward strand.
ATTTGCATCACTGAAAGCTTGTGTCCATGAAGTTCCACTATTAGTGGATACAAAGATTGTTCCATTTTGAGTTGAACCATAAATAACTGTAGTATCTCCCGGTTTAAACTCCATATCTATATAGTTATTTGTAGATAATTGAGTAGTCCAGGTAGTACCTCCATTTAATGTCTTGTAAACACCATTACTTGTAGCAGCAATAATAGATTGATTATTTGTAGGGTTTAATAAAAGCCTGTTCACCATATTATTATTTGACAAGCTATAGCTAAGTCCTGTTGCACTCCAGGTAGAACCACCATTAGTTGACTTAAGTACACCAATACTATTATTATCCCAGCCATCTCTATCACCTGTAGCTATGTAAATAGTGTTTGATGTAGAATAATCTGATGGTATAATAATGTCGCTTACTGCAAGTGCGCCATTATTATCTGTTAAGCAACTCCAGTTAGTGCCATTATTTGTTGTAACCCACAATCCACCGGAAGCTGCACCAACCCAATAGGTGTTATTATCAGTTGGATGAAAAGCAATACAGGCAATGCGACCGATGCCGGCATATCCACCCCCCGAACTATTAGATCCCAAAGATGTCCAGCTTGCAGAATTTGATGTCTTTAACTGTGGACTTGAAGCTTTGTATTCTTCGTAAACTTGTTGTGCAGATTTGTTTGGGAACTCACCAGTTGATGGGTTTACCTGACTCTCCATATAATATTCCCATCGTTTGAATTGTTTCCAACCGACAGCTTTTTTCTTTACACCGTTTACATAATAATATCCTCTTACAACATTGTAAGGTGCCCAATAACTATTGAAAGCATTCTTGTAATCAAAGAATGTTAAAGCACCTTTTGATTTGTTTTGAGGTAAATTGTGTAACCATGCTTGAGAAAATGCAGCAATAGTTAAGAACATTAACAGGAATAAAACATAAATTTTTTTCATTGATAAAGTATTAAGTGTTGATAATTAAGAAAATTACTATTGCAATTTTAATGATGTAAAAGTAGTAATTTAATTAAAGCAAAATAAAAAGAATTAAACAATTTATATTTTAATTGATTTTAGATACTTTGAATTGTTGTGTTTGAATATTAAAATCATTTAGTTAACTTTGTTATTCCATTATTATTTGTTCTTTACTTTGCTAATACTATTTTGCCGGTTGTGGTTTTATTTCCTACAATCATTTTGTAATAATAAACTCCGGCAGGATAATCTTTTGCATAGAAAATGTGTTTATGTTCTCCGTATTCTTGTTTTGTATCACAAAGAACTTTCAACTCTTTTCCCATTACATTGCTTATACTTAATCTTACATGCTCTGCTCTATTTAAACTATAAACAAAAGTTGTGTAATCGGTAAAAGGATTGGGAATAACCTTGATATTTAGTCCTTCAGAATCGTTAATAACTTTACTAATACCGGAGATGATTGTTCCGTTTAGTTTTATATTATCAATATAAAGCACATTTCCATAATAATTTGTGTTTTCAAAAGATACTATTATTGAACTCCCTGTAAAGGAATTAAGATTGATAGAATCTGTGCGCCATTCTGAAGCAGCAGGGGTGAAATAATTTGTTGAACTAGCAGTTGACAATGTTTCTCCTCCATTATAATATACTGTTGTAAATGTTTTTCCACAGTCAGTAGATACTTTCACTGTTAACGAATCAGAATAATTTGCACCATAAAAAGCATAAGCTATATCATAAGATAAATTGGCAGCGGTATAGTTAGCCAGATCATAAGCTGAACTGCGTATTTCATCCTTTGAACCTACTGCATTAATGTCATAGTTGTCATAATGCATACAATTTAAACTTAATCCATATCCACCAACACCATTGGCTGCACTCCATCCATTTCCATCATTGGCAGCATCAACTAACGACCATTTGGCAGGTGGAAATCCATTCTCAAAACCCTCATACATTGGAAGACTTAAGCCTTGGGTGGTAATTAAATCCACTTGAGTTGTATTTGCATTGTTAGTTCCATCTCCAACAGTTAAAGTTACAGGATAAGTACCTACATTATGATAAGTTACTATTGGATTTTTAATAGTTGAAGTACTTGGAACACCTCCCGGGAACGACCATGACCATGTGGTTACATTTCCTGTTGACACATCATTAAAATGTGCTACACTATCAACACAAATATTTGTTCTATCTACATCAAAATGCGCTGTCAATGGGCGTAAGGAACTTATTGGTGCTTCCCACATTCCACGACCATAAACTGAAGTTCTTAACAAAGTATTTGCGGTGCCATCATTATAAATTGAAAGATCATTTATGGTAGGTCTGGAGGGTAATGCATTGCTATATATCGTCCATGATGCATCATTTAACCTTTTGTAATAAACACAATTATCACATCCAATAAAAACAATCTCATCTGTAGAGAAATATTCATCCGAAACAATTCCTATATGATTAACAGATGGAAGATTATAGGTAATGTCAGTCCATGTGGCGCCATTATTAGCCGAATGATACACCTTAGTGTTACAAGTAATGTATATTGAATTTGGATTAGACTTTATTGTAGTAATATTTGCCTGATTATTGGTATTATTAGGCAACGAATACATAGTAAATGTAGGCGAAGCACTAAGTGCATTGGTGCTAATATAAATCTTGGCATCATCAGTTATAACATAAAGCCTGTTCGAGTCTGCCATTGACGAATGCATTGCCTTAATCGTTTTATTTAATGGATTAATTGAAGTCCATGTTGGAGTTGAAGCCGTAAGATTGCTTGTTCTATATATGTTTTGATCGCTGGCAAAGCTCAGATCAATATTGCTTCTGTTAAAGGCTATGTTTGAGACATTCGTCCCCGGAAATCCATAGGTAGCATCTCCGCCATTTACATTCCTTCTTTTGGTATCTCCTAAATAATATACCATTGAGCTTGACTGACGATAATCGAACACACAATTAGCACCCCAATCGCCACCTCTGTTAGTAAACCAGCCTGCTGTTGTTGAATATAACTCGCCATTATCCTGCGTTCCTATGCTTATCATATCTTTTCGGGTAGGACTGCAATTGCCGTGATATACCTCATATCCATAGAGTCCATCACTCTTTTGACTCCACGATATTCCACCGTCAATACTTAACCAAACTCCACCATCATTCATGTTCCACAACTTATTATTGTTGTAAGGCGATGTAGTTATCTGGTGCATATCGGTATGCACCTTTTCCCACCAATGGGTTAATAGCGTCCATGTTGCGCCTGCATCTGTTGATTTCCAAACGCAGTGTGCTGCTTCATAAATAATGTTTGGGTTTGTTTTGTCAACTCCTATTGCAAAATTATAATCTCCTTGTCCCACATCGGTTATAGTGTCGGAATAATAAGTAATATAAGGCGATCCTGCTGTTTTTATTGCTGCAAATGAGGTTCCGCCATTCGTTGATTTATAGATGATGCCACCTACGCCAACCATTCCTAAATATAGTACATTAGTATCTGCCGGTGTTACAGCTATTCTGCATCCATTTCCGTTAGTAATACCCGATGGCAGGTTGATGCCTGTATTTATCTGTGTCCATGTGTCGCCAAAGTTATTTGACCTAAAAAAAGCGGTATCATTTGTTGTGGCAAAAAGGACTCTTGAATTAGCAGCAGCTTTTTTCTGAAGATCATCAAAGTTAAGGTTTAGCGATTTTAAGGTCCAGGTACTTCCTGCATTAATTGTTTTGTAGATTCCTTGGTTAGTGGCTGCCACTATAATATTATGGTCGTTAGGATCCATAATCATGTCAACAACTAATTTATCTGTCAATGTGGTTTGTGAGAATGTTTGACCTCCATCTACTGATTTCCATACTCCTGTGCCTCCTCCATAATAATCATGGTCGCCTGTGCCTATGTATATTATCTGATCGTTGGTAAAATCAACACATACCGATGCATAACTCTGATAGGGCATAAAGTCGGTGCCGGGTGCCACGTTCCAGTTATTGCCTCCGTCGGTGCTTATAAATAAGCCTCCTCTGGCACTTACTGCATACATTTTGAGCGAGTCGGTAGGATGAAACTTCATCTGACTTACTCTGCTTATTCCGTTTATTTGTCCACTCACATTTACGGGGTACTTAGTCGGCGATACTGCACTCCAGCTTGAGTTTTGTGCGTGGATTATGTTTATTGAAACGATAAGTAAAAAGATATAAAATAATACTATGTTTTTCATGTGTTTTCCGGCTAAAGAGTTTCTTATTTCTGTTGTTTTTTGATTTCTTCCTGTTGTTTCTGCCAAATGGCTGCACGTTCCTCATTAGTTAGTATTCGGCCATCATCCTGTACAAATGGTTTCATTTCTCTTTTCCAGTTTTCATAACGCTTTACCTGATATTTCAGCCTTGCATAGTTATTTAATTCTTCGGTGCTTAATGATTTTATATATGCATTATCTGAAGCATCAATCTCTGTATTATTTTCCTTTTCTGAAGCTTCTGTTTGTGAATCTGCTTCATCTTTTGGCTTTTTATGATATGTAAAATAAGTATCAAAAGCCTTGATAGTTTCATAATAATTAGATTGTGGATTGT
>JBAXLO010000188.1:0-9118 GCA_037134755.1 Bacteroidota bacterium
ACTGCCTTTATTAAAAGCTCAATATGCAGATTCTTCCTGTCTTTGCTTTTTAATATTATAATCTTCGGGCGAAAGCCCTGACATCATATTATTATCATAAATAAAAACATCAATAAAATTAATAAACAGGGGAGTTTACATTTATTTTATTTAATTTTGTGTTATGATTAGGCAATACTAAAACAATAGTTATATACGTTTTGTATTTATATTAACAAAAACCAAATAAAATGAAAACAATCACAAAACTTTTACTATCAATTACTTTAATCGGATTACTGTTTGCATGCGGTAGTGGCAGAAAAGAAGAAAGAGCTTATAGCGATGTATTAAAAACTGATTCAACGGCAATTAAGGAAGTCTCCTCTTCGGCAGCAGTTGTCAATAAAAAAGATACCATTCGTAAGTTTATCCGTACTGCCGACCTCAAATTTAAAGTAAAGAGCGTAATCAACTCAACTTATGCCATCGAAAACATTATAAGTAAGCAGGGCGGTTTCGTTACATACACTCAGTTAAACAGCACTATAGACAATAAGACAACAGTTGCTATTTCGGCAGATTCGTCTCTCGAAACTATCTATTATTCGGTGGTAAATAATATGACATTAAGGGTGCCTACCGAGAAATTGGACACCACTCTGAAAATAATAGCTCAGCTAATCGACTATTTAGATTATCGTACAATTAAAGCTGATGATGTTGCATTACAATTACTTTCGAATAAATTAACACAACAACGGACTCAGAATATTGAAAGGCGAATTACAAAAGCAATCGACAACAGAGGCAAGAAATTAAGAGAAACTACTTCGGCCGAAGAGCTGCTTGCCAGCAAACAAGAGCAATCTGATGTTGCAAAAGTCTCGAATTTATCGTTGAATGACCAAATAAATTACAGCACTATCACATTGTCGATCTATCAACGTCAGGCACTTAAAAGAGAACTCATCGCCAACGAGAAAAACATAGATATTTATACTCCGGGCCTTGGCAGTAAGCTGTTGGAAGCCCTAAAAACAGGTTGGGAAATGCTGGAAGCCATCTTTGTTTTCTTTGCACAACTTTGGTGGTTCTTGCTCTTTGTTGCAATAGGTTATCTAATTTATAGGATATCCCGTAAGAGGTTAAATAAATAGGAATTTAGCAATTTTATTGTTCTTCAATTAATATCATTAAGAGATGATACGAATACTTTTTGCCATAATCTTTCTTATATCCATTAATTTTTTTCAGAGCAAAGCTCAGAGCGAAACTAATGTAAAGGACAGGAATGTAATTATTAAGGTGGCTGATGAATGGATTAGTAAAATAAGAAATTATAATACTGAGAATGGTAATGAGGAACTTATCAAAGAATTTGAAAAGTATATTTATCCCGACACTCTAGATGGCTCAATATCTTTTGATCACGAGGGTGGTGGTTTTTTGACGTATCAATTAATAAATTTAGATGAAGATACGGCTAAAGAGCTGTTATGTTTAATTGGATGGTCGGAAAGCTATCCCACTATGGCAGTTTTAAAAAATGTAAATAACACTTGGTATTTACTTTACACCGAGCCATTTTATATGTTTTATGAAGATCCTAAGATTGAAGTTGCCAATAATTCTTCGCCAAACAAAACGTTTTATTTTCGTTGGCTCTACGAACGTGGATCGGGCATATTTTGTGATGCTTATCATTTTTATAAAATTATTGATAAAAGAGTTTATCATTGCTTGGAGCTTGTAAATAGCGCACGTATATATGGTTGGGGTTTATTCCTGAACCAAGATATTGAGATGGCTTTTAAATTTAAAACATCCAAAACTGACGAAATTAATGTTACATATAAGTATAATTTTTTTCCGGGTGCAGTTTATGATAGTGATGTTTCGTGGGATGGACATAAGGACTTATCATTTGTAAAACACAAAAAGAGTGTAGTTTATACATATAATAATCGCACCTATTCCTATCAACCACAATTTATTGACAAACCAAATGAATTAAATGATAAAAAGATAGCTTGTTTCGGTGCTTTCGGTAACGACACTTTGTTTATAGATGCTTATGCTAATGAATTGAAAAACAAATTAAGTAGTGGTTCTAAAGGAGAAAAATCTTTATTAAATAGATATCTTGAATTAGTAAGAGAAAACAAAAAAGCCGTTGCGCCATCTGGCGAATTAGAGGAAAAAGGGAGTGCCGGAGATTTGAAATTCTACGGTATTAAAGAGAAAAAGTAAATCTAAGATTACTATATAACAATAAGATGGATATGATTTAAATTATTATTTTTTAATAGCCCTTATATTTATCTCAAAATACTTTTCCGGCTTTTCGTTGATCTTTAAAAAGGAAGTTTTTAGGTCATCGTTAATATAAACAGCACATAAAGTATTTGAAATATGATAAATATTATTTCGTTTATCAGCTGGACAAGCATCTAATATCCCGGCCATAACACTCCATCTAACAGTCTCAGGCTCCATAGCGTAATCGTGCCAAACAATAATACTGTTTTCATCTTTAATTAAGTCGAAAGCAGTTTTTGTATCTTTTAAAAGAGCCTCGTAATGATGATCGCCATCTACAAAAACCATATCATACATTTGTTTATGTGTCTCAAAATTATATTTATGTGAATTACCAAAGAGATGTTGCACATTTTTAATATCTTTTGAGAAAAAACGATGCATATTTATGTAATCTTCAGAAAAGCCAAGTTGCTTTAATTCCTCATCCGGAAGATTGAAAGTAATGCAATTAGCAACAACATCAGCAATGTTGGCAACACTTTCTCCACGCCAGGTGCCTATCTCAAAATAATCATTAACATTATATTTAACTGCAAGAGCTTTCAACACAGCTATATCAATCGGCAAAGTAGCACCATCAAGATATGCATAAGGATTGACCTTTATATTAAATTCGGGAAACAAAGTAGTGATATCCACAACAGGCAATCCATTAGGAAGTGCATATTTATTAGTAACATAGCGATGCCAGTTTTCCTCCTCATCTAAAATAGTATTGAGCAGATAAGGGTGTTTTATTATCAAACCTAAAGCTTTAAAAGCCTTGCTGATTTTTTTCGACATTTTTGGTTTTATTTATAAATAGTTCTTTAATTGTTTTTATATAATAGCTGATATCTTTAAGATTAGGTAATAATTCAAATATATTTATCCCACTGTCCTTACGGAAATAATAAAATGCAACTACAGATGTGATGATGTATGAACAACTTGACACTAACGCAGCGCCATATATTCCATATTTGGGGATAGCCCAGAAACCGAGTAATGCGGTAACTATCAATCCGTAGAAAGATGCCAATGTGTTAATATAATACCTGCCGGTGCCTGAGAAATAATGCATAGTTAAAAGTGCGAGGTTGTAGACTAATACGCCGGGAGCTAAACACAACATTATATGGTTTATGCTGCCAAACTCTTTTGAATAAATAAAAGCATAAAACTCCGAAGGCAGCAATATCATTGGGATAATTGCAATTAAAGTTATTAAAATGCTTATCTTGGTAAGATTAATAGTTAGTTGTTGAGCGTATTTCCAGTCGTTGGTATTAACAATTTTAGAATATTGTACCATAGCCATGCTTCCACTAACCAACCAGATAGCTTCAGTTAATGAAACTCCGTTAGAATAAATCCCCAAACTTTTTTCACCATGGTAAGAATTAAGAAGATAATAACTTATTCTAAAATTAAGGAACTGGGTTACATGTCCTAATTGATTGTAGAAACCATAATTAAACATAGACTTCAACACTTCTTTAAATTCATTAAATTTTATTTTGAAGAAGTCAATCAAATCTGTTCTTATTAAAATAATACTTATGATAAAACTGATGGCGTAAGCAAAGTATAAAGCATAAATATAGATAATTACATCATTAATATTAAAAACTAAAATAAAAATCAGCAAAATAATAACCGTAATTACCGGTTGCACAAAATTAACGATGTTGGATGAGATAATTTTCTCTCTACCAAGTAATATATTAGCGTTAATTGCTCCAAAAGAATTGATAACAGAAAGTACGCAGATGTGGATTATGAAACCATCAGGAACAATAGCACTTATTTTTAATATAAAATAACTGAATACACCTATCACAATACTCCATAAATACGAAGTTATCACCAATATGGAGACTTTAAAACGTGGCGTAAGGTAAACGAGTGTGGCACCACCTGCTATGTTTGCAAAAATAAGTATAAAACTGATAGTTGTGAGGATAATACTTTGTGCTCCCTTGCCCGAAGCATGTAGATAGCGGGAAATTAATATCGCCATCAGCAGGTTTATCAACGCTGAGGTGAACTTAATAGAAAATGTATTTAATACTTTGTTTAGCAAATCAGTTTAATATTTCTTGATACAAATTATAATAGGATTTCCCCACATTTTCATAACTAAATTTAGCAGCATAAGCAGATAATAGTTGTTTGTCATATTCAGTATGATGAGAAATCATATTCAACATAGCTTCCTGTAATGCAGCCTCATCATTTGGTTTAATAATTATGCCATAATCTTTTGTGAGTTCCGAAGAAATACCCCCAGCATCGCTAGCAATAATTGGCAAACCACAAGCTAATGCTTCAGCTATCACCACCGAAAATGATTCATAATTACTAAACATCAAGAAGCAATCAGCTTGTTGCATAAGTTCAGCTATTTCAAATGGTTTCTTTTCACTTTCAAAAGATATAACGCTGTTTAAAAGATTTAATTCTTCACTCAGCTTAATAAAAGAGGAATTATCACCATCACCAACGATTAAGACTTCAAAATTATTACAAATAACAGCTAATTTTGATACAACATTAATTATCCCTGTAATGTTCTTCTGCTTATTATCCAGTGAAGAAACATGTAGAAACCTAACTTTATTATTTAGAGCTTTATTTATTTTTGGTTTGAAGATATTAACATCAACAACATTAGGAATCACTTTGTAATTCCCCTTTAAATTAAAAGAAAGCATTGCTTGCTTTAAATCATCCGACACAGGTGTTATAAACTTAGCGTTTTTAATAATTATTTTTGCAAGATACTTTTGCAGAATACCAATCTTTGAAGGATCATCAGGCAAATAACCCGTCCAATGCTCTGTAATTATATAATGTAAGTTGTATTTCCACTTAAAGTAGAGCACAATTAATCCTGTAGGAAATACTATGTTAGCATGAACCATATCCTGAGTTCCAAAATTACTCACAATGTACTTATAACCGATGATGTAAGCTTTTAAATAAAGATATATCTTTTGAATATTGGTAAACGGAATTACTCTGAAGAAATCCTTTTTAACATACACTCTAATTATATTTATATTATTATCAGTTTCTGATATTAATTCATGCTTTTTATTAATAAGATGAGCATCAAAAGCAATATGTAGAACATTTATATTACAATTTTCAGCAATAGCTTTGGCATGTTTCTCAACAAAATTACCCAGATTAGGATTAATTCTGTCGGGATACCAAGCCGAGATAAATAATATGTTACGTTTTTTGTTATCCATAAAGGATATAATCTAAAATCATTAAGATAAATAAAATAGTTATTGAGCCAAAATTAAAATGTATCCACTTTAAGCAGCAAAGTTAATATAAAGTTCGATAATTTAACTACAAATAAAAAAGTAATCACATAAACATTAAAATTGTTTTCATAATACCAGTAGTTTTTGTACTTTTGCAAAATAAAATTTGCCCAGGTGGTGAAATTGGCAGACACGCCACTTTGAGGGGGTGGTATTCGAAAGGATGTGCAAGTTCGAGTCTTGTTCTGGGCACCAATAAACATAAAAGAACTGCCCGAATGGCGGAATTGGTAGACGCGCTAGTTTCAGGGACTAGTATTCGCAAGGATGTGCAAGTTCGAGTCTTGTTTCGGGTACAACAAAGCCTTTCAGATGTCTGAAAGGCTTTGTTGTAATAACTATTATCAATTTGTTGGTTTCTCATCTTTTTCCATTATGTTTCTTGGAAAATATAAATAAAACAAAAATTATATGTAAAGAATATGTATCTTTGTAGAAAATATTAATCTTTAAAACAAGCATCCTATGAAAAATTTACTTTCTTTATTTATTGCTTTCATATTTGTTGTTGGTGTGTATGCACAAAACAAAATTACAACTATTCAAAAAGCAATCCCTCAGCATTCCAAATCTATTTATACGGATGCTAATGCTCCAGTTAAATTAAAATCTAATGCTAGTCATCCAACAAAAACTGCACTCTTTAGCGAAGGTTTTGAAGGCACTGCTTTTCCTCCTACTGGCTGGACTAAAAGTGGTGTTGATGCTAATGCAATTTATAAATGGGTTAAGGGAACCGATTCTCATTCGGGTTCTTATTGTGCCGTTGTTCATTGGGATCAGGATTTGGCGGCGCAGGATGAATGGCTTATTTCTCCTGCTATCAATCTTACAGGTTTAAGCAGTCCGATGTTGAGTTTTTGGTGGAATATGAGTTATTCTTATAGCATTGCTGAAAATGATTATGATTTTAAAGTTAAATTTAGTGCCGATGGTGGAACTACCTGGAAACTGGTTTGGACGGATGATAGCGCCGGAGTTTATTCGGATTACACCTATTACAAACAGTTGATTAATTTAACATCTTATGATACTTGTACTAATTTTAAAGTAGCTTTTGAATATGTAGGTGTTAATGGTGATGATTTGGATATAGATGACATAATGATTGAGAACTTACCGGATAACAGACTGGAATTAACAAATGTTTTTGCAGGTTTTGTCAATCAAAGTGCTCCTTTTTTATATAGTGGCTATTCGCAGATTCCTCATTGGCAAACTTTTCCTTTAACTATGGCTGCTTATGCTGAGAACACCGGCAAATTTACTCAAACTAATGTTGCCTTACATGTAAAGGAACTAAATTCGGGGCAAAGCGGCATATCTACCGTTTATCCTACATTAAATTCTATGCACATTGATACCTTAAAAGTTGCCAACTTTGATACAATAAATAATTTAGGTAACTATAAAATTGCAATGTATGCTTCCAGTGATTCGCTTCCTTTTATTCCAAATCCTGATACTTTTAATATAGTTGTTTATTCCGAACCATCATGGCCATTTAGATCTGTATTCTCTCGTGATAATAATGACTACGAAGGCTATTATATGTGGAATGGTATTGCTTCCGCAAGTGTAAATGGATTTCAGATTGCTAATTTATATCAGGTGACTTCTTTGACTTTTGCGATATCGACTAGTGTTGTTTTTGCCGCAGGCACTACTATTAACGCCCCAGTAAAAGCGATACTATACAGAGGATGGGATGACATAACCAAGACTGTTGTTGCCGAATCGGATTATCATTTTGTAACTTCCAACGAAATTAATACAACAATGGGTGTTAATCCTATTGCAACTGAAATTTACTTTAACATTCCTTTTGAATTAGAAAGAGATTCTTCCTATTTCTTAGCCATACAGGCTTTCGGTGGAGCTGATACCGTTTTAATAGCTGCTAACAGCGATATTCCACAACCAGATTATTCAATGTTTATTTATGATACTGATAATACCTGGTATTACTATTCACAAGGCGTTCTTCCTGCAATGATAAGGTTGAACACTTGTTTTCTTGAAGGAATTAATGAAATTGAAAAGAATAATGCTAAACTTTATCAGAATGTACCTAATCCAGCAGGCAATAGCACAAGAATATCTTATGAGTTAACAAAGTCAGGGAAAGTTACAATAGATATTTGTGATCTTACCGGTCGCAAGGTGCTTTCTTATAATGAGGGCAGCCAATCAACAGGAGTGCATAGTATTGATGTAAACTTAATTAATCTGTGTTCGGGTACTTATTTCTATACTTTAAATACGGATGATTTTACTAAAACAAAGAAGATGATTGTAAGAAAGTGATTCATTTTATTACAATAATTAAAAAGACTGTCTCCTTATGAGGCAGTCTTTTTTTTTCACCAAAATGGGTTAAATCCAGATTACGCATTAAGATATTAAAATGTCATTACAAATATCAAGATGCCAATTAAATAACCAATATTATTCTCTAATGCTACGCATTAGAAAATAAATGCATTAAATGATTGATTATATTTAAAATATATATCAAATTTATTCTAATGCGTAATTTGGGTTTAAAAAAACCTGCCATTTCTGACAGGTTAAGAAAAAAATTAAATTATTGAAAAAATCAAATAAACAATCCGTTTAATTAACAAAAACAATTGTTTTATTTTTATATATTATTCAGAATATATGTATATTCCTACTATATTATACTATTAAAATTTAGCCATGCAATAGCTTTATCTTTATTGTCGAATATTCTGTTATCATAGCCTTTATATAAAGAATGTATTCCATAAATATCTATAATTTTAACAAACCATTTAACATCTGGTAAAACAAATGCACCTTTAATTGAATGTTTTATAAATAAAATATCAAATGTCCGTATTAGATTATATATGTTTAGTAAGTGATGATCTTCTATTTGTTTTGAACAATCAATAAGTATCTTATTAAAATTTCTTTTTATAAATAAATTATTGATAGTTTTAACAGTGTCTATTAGCACATCATTAGTAATTTGTTCTTTAACAGAAACTAATGCATACTTATTTTTTTCATCATAATCAACACTTACTTCCATTTAGTCATATTAAATAAATTCGATCATAAATATTTAATCGTTTATACAACTTACTAGCTTATGTCGCTTTGGACCTTGTGGTTTACAAGGCTCAAAAACTAATAAATTATTTTCTTTTCTGTAAAAAATAAATATTTTTGTACTTTTAGTTATAAAAAAATCTTTGCTTTCAATTTCTTCTTTTGCGTATAAATTCCCAACTACAAATTCATTCATAATATACTACTATTAGTTTTAATTATTTCATTAAATTTAAATAAAATAATTTTCGCAAAAGTAAACTAAATATTTACTTTTGCATTCTTAAATAAATATAAATGATTGTTAAACTGATGTTAAAACAAAATTCTCAAAAACATTAAATACTTAACAAGTATCTTTTAGGCGTAATAGACAAAATAGTTGGTCGTGCCTATCTAAAACCATTATTATA
>JBAXLO010000189.1:0-9079 GCA_037134755.1 Bacteroidota bacterium
AATAAATCTCCAATGGTAACTTTTAAACCAAAGAAATCATAAAATACTCATCTACTATCATCCTCCATTTTGGTGGTGACAGTATAGAAACCTCTCGTGTCATCCTCAATTTCAGGGATAGGTATATAGAAACCTCTAGCAACATCCCCCGTTTTGGTGACGACAGTATAGGAACCTCTAGCCTCATCCCCCGTTTTGGTGATGACAGTATAGAAACCTCTAGTGTCATCATCCATTTTGCATGATAATAGTATAGGAACCTCTAGCCTCATCTTTCGTTTTGGTGGTGATAGTATAGAAACCTTTACTGTCACCACCAAAATGGAGGATGTTTCTATATGTCTGATTATCACTAAAACGATTTTGCATACTATTGGAGATGTAGTCTTTATGAATCATAATTTATCAATTTTGATTCCAAATATAAGTTGGGTACTTTTAATTCATTTTTGATTTATTATAATAAAAAGATTTTTCTTTTATCATAATAAAACAAATCTCATCATTAAAATAATTTTAATCATAAAATATATTCATTTAAGTAATTAAGTACCTCAATTAAAATAAATGTGTATTTTTTTGTTAAAAAAGTTTTTTGTTAGCAAAAAAACAATAATTTCGCAGTCTGAAAAAACATTTTAAATAAGCAGTCATGGCAAAAGTAGTTCAAGTCTCAGAAGCAACATCCTTAGCATTTCATGCAATAGTTTTGATAGGGAGATCGGACACCATTTTAAACGTTCAACGCATTGCAGAAGTAACCGGCGCATCAAGACACCACTTGGCAAAAGTGCTACAACGTTTGGTTAAAGACAAATATGTAAAATCGCTTAAAGGTCCTTCAGGAGGTTTTTTATTAAACAAAAAACCGGATGATATCACATTGTTCGATATTTACCAATCAATAGAAGGCCCGGTAGTAGAAACAGGCTGCCCATTAGATAGAGCAATCTGTCCGTTTACTAATTGCCTAACAGGTGGCGTAATTGCCGACCTGACTAGACAATTTATTGATCATTTTAGCAGCTTAACGCTTACTACTTACTTGTAAAAAGTAATTAGATATAGTATTTAAGTACGCTTTAAAGTTTACTGCTTTTTTAATTTCTCTGAAATTAACACACCCCCTTGCGACATATTTTCATAGGGATTCTCTTTCACAAAAACTACGTAAGCGTCTAATGGAACATTCATTATTTCGCTTGCTAATGCAGATATTTCCTTTGCTAGTCTTTCTTTTTTATCTAATGATAATACAGGTCCTTCGATAGTTATTACAGGCATAAATTTTCTTTTTAATGTTATTAAATAATGTTGCAAAAATAATCATTTTATTAACACCAGATAAATCTTTTACACTTCAAGTACTTTAAGTATTTGAAGTATTTGAAGTACTTGTATTTTAATATTTCTTATCTTTGCAAAAAAATCTACTATGAATTTTATCGAAGAACTAAGGTGGAGGGGAATGATACACGATATAATGCCCGGCACCGAAGAACAACTAAACAAAGAAATGACAGCAGCTTATGTAGGCATCGATCCAACTGCTGATAGTTTGCATATTGGTCATTTGGTTTCAATAATGATGCTGAAACATTTTCAACTTGCCGGACATAAACCCATTGCATTAGTAGGCGGTGCTACCGGTATGATTGGTGATCCATCAGGAAAATCAGAAGAAAGAAACTTATTGGACGAAACAGTACTACGTCATAATCAGGATTGCATAAAAGAACAGTTATATAAGTTTTTGGATTTTGACACAACAAATGCAAATAATGCTGAGATAGTTAATAACTATGATTGGATGAAAGAGTTTTCATTCCTTGGATTCTTGCGTGATGTCGGCAAACATCTTACCGTAAACTATATGATGGCAAAAGATTCAGTTAAGAAACGTCTGGAAACAGGCTTGTCTTTCACTGAATTCTCTTATCAGCTTGTTCAGGGTTATGATTTCTTATTTCTTAATGAACATAAGAATTGCAAACTACAAATGGGTGGTTCGGATCAATGGGGGAATATTACAACAGGAACCGAATTAATAAGAAGAAAAAATGGTGCTGAAGCTTATGCACTAACTTGTCCACTTATTACTAAAGCTGATGGAGGAAAGTTTGGTAAAACAGAATCGGGAAATATATGGCTGGATCCTGAAAAGACATCTCCATATAAATTCTATCAGTTCTGGATCAATTGCTCTGACGAAGACTCATCAAAATATATTAGAATCTTTTCGATGTTTAATAAAGAAGAAGTTGAAGCTTTGGAAGCACAACATAACGAAGCTCCTCACTTAAGAACATTGCAGAAAGCTTTAGCAAAAGATTTAACAGTTAGAGTACATTCATTAGAAGACTATGATGCTGCGGTAGAAGCATCAGAGATATTGTTTGGCAAAGGGACTACTGAAACCTTACAAAAGATGAATGAAGACACTTTGTTATCAGTATTCGAAGGTGTTCCTCAAAGCGATCTTTCTATTGAAGAAATCAATGAAGGTATAAACATTGTAGATTTCCTTAGCGAGAAAACAAATATCTTTCCATCAAAAGGAGAAGCAAGACGCATGCTTAAAGATAATGGAGTATCGGTAAATAAACAGAAAGTTAACGAAGCTGCAATTTTAAACAAAGCTATGTTGCTAAACAATAAATATGTAATTGTTCAAAAAGGGAAGAAGAATTATTATTTGATTAAGTTTAGTTAATAATTAAGAAAGTTTTCAATAATCAATTTTCGTTTTTACTAATGTTTATACTCTTTTTAGTATAGTTTGTCTTTATTTTTTAATTAATGTGTTTCAACACGCAATTCGTTATTGTTTTTCAATTTTACGTGTTTTAAGACATTTTAAGTGCTATTTCCCACAGTAATTCGTAATTACTAATTGTTTTTTTATTTATAACCAAAGCTTGGGTTTAAATATAAATGAGAAAAAGGTAGATTAATTTTGTTAAAATACAAAGACACTAAATACCTAATTTTTACTAAGATTATATTATCTTTGTGTCTCTTTGTGATCTTAGTGTCATTGTGTTTCTCTTATTTATATCTTAAGTCATGGTTTAAATATAAATAAGTAGAAAGACAACAATTCATATTTAAATAAAACGAATCTTTAAAAATGACAGATAAAATCATTCTAAAAAAAGCTTAATCATCCATTAATACTAAAGTGCTTCAGTTTTCTCCTCGAAGTGCACTGCATTTTCTTCTTGCTTCACCTTAATTTCTTTTTAAGTCGCACCGATTTCTTTTAGCCTTACCTTCATTTAACTTTGCATTCGCGTGTACTTTTTGTCACAAATGCTGTTCATGTCAGGCTAGATATAGTTCGTACGGCTTTAAATACGAACACAATGTACTACCAGATTATTAAACATAAATAATATTTGAAACTAGCAAAAACACTAAATCGAGACTCCTATTATTGTTTTTTATTAATAAACCTTAATTAAAAACATAAATTCAATACTATATATAAATTCTTAGTAACTTTGCAATCTAATTTAATAAACAAAAAATGGCAGCATTACCAAGTAAGATTTCTAAAGTAACAACTCATGTGTTACAGGAAATGAAGTTTAAGGGCATTAAAATAGCTATGCTTACAGCTTATGACTATTCTAGCGCTAAGATATTGGATAGTGCCAATATTGATGCAGTATTGGTTGGCGATTCGGCCTCTAATGTCATGGCCGGACATCGTACCACTATACCAATCACTTTAAACGAAATGATTTACCATGGTGCTTCAGTAGTTAGAGCAGTACATCGTGCATTAGTTATAGTGGATATGCCATTTGGAACCTATCAGGGAAACTCTAAAGAAGCTTTGCATTCTGCTATTCGTATAATGAAAGAAACAGGCGCTGATGCTGTTAAACTAGAAGGTGGCAAAGAAGTTATCGAGTCTGTTGACAGGATTTTATCAGCAGGTATTCCTGTAATGGGGCATTTAGGACTTACTCCTCAATCTATTCATAAATTTGGTACTTATGTAGTTCGTGCCACTAAACCCGAAGAGGCTGAACGCTTATTGGAAGATGCTCAATTATTAGAAAAAGCAGGTTGTTTTTCGATAGTTTTAGAAAAGATTCCTGCTACATTGGCAACAGTTGTTACCAAGAGTGTTAAGATTCCGATTATAGGTATAGGTGCAGGTAATGGTGTAGATGGACAAGTTTTGGTTTTGCACGATATGCTGGGTATTACTCAGGAGTTTTCGCCAAGATTCCTCCGTCGCTATCATAATTTATACGAAGAAATACATGGTGCTATCGGAGCTTATATAAACGATGTAAAATCACAAGATTTCCCTAATGAAAGAGAACAGTATTAAGAAGTTTTAAAACAAAATATGAATCATATTATAAATGTTGACGAGATAGCCAAGCAGGTTCTCTATGAGGATAATCATATAATAATATTAAATAAAAAACCTTCACAAGTAATTCAATCAGCCAATGTTAATGATATGGAGTTTGGGGAGATGGTTAAGCAATATCTTAAAGTTAAATATGATAAACCCGGCGATGCTTACCTTGCAATGGTTCATCGTTTAGACCGCCCTGTTAGTGGAATTATAATGTATGCTAAAACCGGTAAAGCCGGTAAACGAATTGCTAAGATTTTCTTTAATCGCGAAATAAAAAAGATATACTGGGCCATTGTTAAGAAAAAACCGGAGCCCGAAAATGGAATTCTTATTCATTACCTTAGAAAAAACGAGAAGCAAAACAAATCTTATGCTTTCGATCATGAAGTTGAAGGCAGTTTTAGATCCGAATTATCCTATAGGTATCTAACCTCAAGCGACAATTATCATTTGCTGGAAGTGGAACTTATGACCGGCCGACATCATCAGATACGTGCACAGTTGGCTACATTGGGATGTTTTATAAAAGGTGATTTAAAATATGGATATGATCGCCCTAATCACGATCTTTCGATTTGCCTGCATGCTAGATATCTTGTATTTGTGCATCCTGTAACGCACGAAGAGATTCGCGTTCTCGCACCTCCACCTCCCGATCCTTTGTGGGATTTCTTCACTAAGAAAATGGAAGACATTCAGAAGAAAAACGCTTAATTAATTACGAATTACGAATAACAATTTGCTGTTCGGTTTAGCCATTTTTTTCAGCTTAACGGAAAAGTACTGAATTTAACTTTCTATTATTTTCTTTTTAAGTTTAACAACAATCGTTAATTCTTCGCCGGCTACAAGTAAAGTTGGGCGGGCAAGTGTGTCATATAGAATACTTGTGGCTACTATTAAAGCGTCATCTAAATTATGCGATTCCAATATAGCTTCACCGTGCAGATTAGTACTTGTTTTGATGCCATCTTTGCCTTTCTGCGAACCAAATCGAAGGTTAATACCTGCAAGTTTTTCGTGAGTATCAATATCTTCTACACTAACATTTAAAACTCCAATACCTTTCTTGTTTTTATATTGCATACCCCACAATATCCCAAATTCGTGGCGGGTGCCGGTAGATAAACTCTGAGCTTTGTGCTCAATATCGCTCCACAAAAGTGGAATAAGAGCATCAATCGCAGTACGTTCGATAGTTAATGCTTTGTTAGCTTCTATAATTGCCTCTTTTGAATCCCCAAGCGTCACCAATTTAGCATTTATATAATTAAGCACTTCTTCCACTTCTGCTTTGGTCACGTCTTTCAGGGCAATACCTCCATCGTCGATGTGTTCGGTTTCTCCTTTTATAAAATTAGAAAGTGCCTTCACAACCTCACTATGCGAATTCATTGAAGGTAAATTCCCATTCAATGTCATACCATAAAAAGTTCGGCAATTTACGGTCCAGCTTGGTTTCCCATAAAAGATCATAAAATTTGCAATCTGAAAACCATGCGAAGCCAGGCTTTTTGCTCAGGCATATGCCTCATCCAAAATTTTCACAATTTTGTGAGTTGCTTCTTCAGCTTTGCTCACGTTGTTTCTTCTAGCTACAAACAAAGGCTGATGCACATCCAATGCCGCCGAATTGCTCACAGAAAAGGCATTATCGATAGGAAGTACTGCATCTTTTCTGTTTTTTGCGGTGGTTAACGAAGCTTTGCGTGTATCATCCATTCTTGGTGTATTTTTTTCCATTTCTTTATTATTTTAATTATTTTAATTGTGTTAATATATTTTATGATGTTTTATTTATGATGTAATTTTTAAAAAAAATTAATTATAAATAATAAAAGGATAGCTAACATATCAAAATGTTGACCGATGTATGAACAAACAGACGCCCACATTTTGAAATTTTGCCCATCGGTAACTTTACCAACAGCCCACTTTTTGAAAAATATGCCATCCTTTTCATCAATAAAAATGAATTTTTTTAAATTTAAAAGACATCTTATTAAAGAAATCTCAGAAATCTTAAAATAAAGTTCGTGGAAAGCTAGACTAAAGAAAGAATTGTTGAAAAAACTTGGTTTAATAAAAGATGCGCTTAAATGTTTATAATCACACACTACAGCTTACATTCTTATTGTAATATCTATTGTTAGTAACTATAGGTCAAAGTTATGCATAATTAATAACAAATACATCCTATAATAAATCTTTATTTTAATAAGAATCTTTTTTTTCTTTGGAATGATAAATATTGTATACGAGACTTTTGTTATTTATACCTTCTTAAAATAAAATGTGTGAATGATGTAACTTATTTCTTTAATTATGTAACACCTCCCCTATGAATAGGGCGTACCTTTGCATTAATAAATAAATACATATAATGAGTAAAGGAACAGTTAAATTTTTTAATGATACCAAAGGATTTGGATTCATTAAAGACGCAGATTCTTCGAAAGAATTTTTTGTACATTCAAATGGATTAAAAGAAAGTATCAAAGAGGGTGATGAAGTAACTTTTGATTTGGAAGAAGGAAAAAAAGGTTTAAATGCCGTAAATGTAAAACGTTCATAGTTTACACAAGCTGACATTTTTAAATTAAAGCCTTGCGTTAGGTGAGGCTTTATTTTATCTACAATTAAATAATCTTAATAAAACAATAGATGCCGAAAAGGTGTGAATGATGTAAGTTTTTTCTTTAATTATGTAAGAGTATTAGCCGCGATCGTACCTAATTTTGTACTTTATAAATCATTAATATAATATGAAAGAAAAAGACAATAAACCGACAAACATTGGCTTGCTTACAGACAATGCTGAAAAGAATCAGTTGCAAGGTTATCCAGTCTATCCGTCAAGCGAAGATATATACAAAAAATATCTTGAAGAAAAGGATATAAACCCCGAGGATATTACCAAAGCAAAAGAGCCGAATGATAACAGTAGTAAGAATAATGAAAAAGATTTTGATGAAGATGTCTCAGGCAGCGACTTGGATGTTCCCGGTTCTGAATTAGATAATAGTAGGGAGGAAATAGGAAGTGAAGATGAAGAAAATAATTATTATAGTTTAGGTGGAGATAATCATAGTAATATGGATGAATATATAGGTTAATAAAAAGAGGGTTTGTTTCGTGTAAATAAAATAAAAATTCTTTAATAATGAATAGTATTTAAATTTTAAATAAAAATAAAACAATGAAAACAAAAAAGATTACAAGAGTATTGATTGCAATGGATTATAGTCCAACTTCGCAAAAGGTAGCAGAAGAAGGATATACTTTAGCCAAGAGTATGGATGCTGAAGTTATATTGCTGCATGTGGCAATTGATCCTATTTTTTATTCTCATACAGAATATTCTCCGATAGTAGGGTTTACAGGTAACTTAGATATAGCTCCTTTGCAAAAGAATAGTGTTGAATTAGTAATAAATGAATCTCAAAACTTTCTTGATAAGTCAAAGATTCATTTAGGTGATGAAGCTATTCAAACTGTGGTAAAAGAAGGTGATTTTGCAGATTCAATAATAGAAACTGCTAAAGATTTACATGTAGATCTTATCGTTATGGGATCGCATAGTCATAGATGGTTGGATGAAATACTGATGGGAAGTGTAACAGAAAAGGTGTTGCACCAAACTACTATTCCTCTTTATATCATACCAACAAAGAAACTTAAATAAATAATATTAATAAAATGAAAAAGAACGAAGAATTGCAGAAAGACGTTCAAGACGCAATCAAATGGGAACCGTTGTTGAATGCAGCCGAAATTGGAGTTACTGCTAAAGATGGTATTGTTACGCTAACAGGTATTGTAGATAACTTTGCTAAGAAACTTGAAGCTGAAGATGCTGCTAAGAAAGTTGACGGCGTAAAAGCTGTTGTTGAAAAGATAGTAGTAAATTTTGATCACACAGATAAAACAAGTGATAATGAAATTGCTAACGGAGCATTAAATGCTTTGAAATGGAATTGGGGAGGTACTAGTGATAATGTTAAAATTAAAGTTGAGAATGGCTGGATCACTCTTGATGGAGAAGTGCAATGGAATTTTCAAAAGATAGCAACTAAAAAAGCAGTAAGCTCTATTATAGGAGTAAAAGGTGTAATAAATAATATCATAATTAAGTCGGAAACACATGACGAAATAGAAAGAAATGATATTGTAAGTGGAATTGCACGTATTTGGTCTTTAAATAAACAGGATATAAGAGTTAGTGTTTCTACTAATATAGTTACATTAACGGGTAAAGTTCGTTCGTTGTTCCAAAAAGATGAAGCAGAAAGAATAGCCTGGAATGCTCCGGGAGTTTTGTTTGTTGAAAACAATCTTACTGTTGAATATGATGATTAATAATATTGACAATAAAGTCATTAATAAAATAATATTAAATAATTAAAATAAAAACATATGTTATACACTAATTATTATTGGGGAATGCACCTTATGTGGTGGGTGGTTTGGCTTATATTACTTTTCTGGATATTCGCTTTGCCTTATGATATTCCTTATCAACGTCAAAAGAAAGATTCTCCTCTTGATATTTTACAAAGAAGGTTTGCTTCAGGGGAAATTACAAATGAAGAGTATCAGGAAAAGAAAGAGATCATTAAGAAAGATTTAGCTTAGAAAAACGATATTCATTCAAGCTAATAAAAAGCACTTCTGTTTTAAAATAGGAGTGCTTTT
>JBAXLO010000190.1:0-9014 GCA_037134755.1 Bacteroidota bacterium
AAAAGAAATATAATAAATACATTACTTCTGGTTGTCCTTCTTTTACAGTCGTATGAACATACGTTTACTTAGTGTTTTTAGCATATTCCAGAGGATTTGCAGCAATAGCTTCCCGTAAGGAAATAATGACTTATAGATATAATAGAATTAGTAAATTAAAACTTACTTGGCGTGATATGTGTCAGAAAGTATGGGATTTCAAACACGCATTCGTTGTAATAAATAATGATTAATGACTGATATAATAATTCTACAAACTTGTCAAATATGGCTTTATTATTGACAAATGTCATTGAAACAAAACATAGATTCTATTTGTTAATTTAAACACAAAATTGTTTGTTCCTATTAAATCTTATAAATATGATTTCTTTTTATCATTTATAAGAAATAAATGTGTACTTTTGGACTTTAATTTTTAAAATGAATATACTGTACTTACTTATTGGTGTTAGCTTACTTGCGGCAATCATATTTTTATTGTTGTTCGTTTGGAGTGTAAAAACAGGTCAATATGATGACAATTACACACCATCTGTAAGGATATTATTCGACGATGACGAGCTTAAGGACGAGGAAATTAACGAGAATTAGTTATAATATTATTCAAAACTATATGGAGACACAAAAATTTAGCTACGACAATGCAATTGTCAGAAACTTTATCTGGGCAACTGTTATCTGGGGTGCTGTTGCACTAATTGTGGGCTTATTAGCAGCACTGCAACTGGCATTTCCTGTTTTTAATCTTGGCCTGGAGTTTACTACTTTTGGTAGAGTAAGGCCGGTGCATACCAATGCAGTTATTTTTGCTTTTATTGGTAATGCAATGTTTGCAGGAGTTTACCACTCTATGCAAAGAGTATTAAAAACCCGTATGTTTAACGACATATTTAGTAAGATTAATTTCTGGGCATGGCAAATAATTATTGTACTGGCAGCAGTTACTTTGCTTGGAGGTATTACAACCGGTAAAGAATATGCTGAATTGGAATGGCCTATCGACATCTTGATAGCTCTTGTATGGGTTGTTTTTGGTGTAAATATGATAGGTACAATTATCAAACGTCGCGTAAAGCATATTTATGTATCTGTTTGGTGGTATCTTGCTTCTTTTATTGGAGTTGCAGTATTGCATATTGTCAATTCAATAGAACTTCCAATTTCTTTATTGCATAGTTATCCTGTTTATGCAGGAGCTCAGGATGCTGTAGTTCAATGGTGGTACGGGCATAATGCAGTAGCATTCTTCCTTACTACTCCTTGGTTAGGTATTATGTATTATTATTTACCAAAAGCATCAGAAAGACCAATTTATTCTTATCAATTATCAATAATCCATTTCTGGGCATTGATATTTATATATATGTGGTCGGGTCCACATCATTTATTATATCAGGCATTACCTGATTGGGTACAGGCTTTGGGTGTAACCTTTTCTATAATGCTAATAGCACCGTCATGGGGAGGGATGATCAATGGATTCCTCACATTAAGAGGAGCTTGGGATAAAGTAAGAGATAGTGCTTCCTTAAAGTTTATGGTAGTTGCAATAACAGCTTATGGAATGGCTACATTCGAAGGCCCTATGATGTCGCTTAAGAGTGTAAATGCAATAAGCCATTTTACTGATTGGACGATTGCTCATACACATATAGCAGGTATGGGCTGGAACGGCGGTTTAATATTTGGAATGCTTTATTGGTTGGTTCCAAAACTATTCAGAACAAAATTATATTCAGAAAAACTAGCAAATACTCATTTCTGGATTGCTACTTTAGGTATCTTATTGTTTGCAATTCCTATTTATTGGGGTGGTATTACACAATGGTTAATGTTAAGACAATATACTTCTGATGGACTTTTAGCTTATCCTACTTTTATTGAAACTTCTGCAAAATTACACCCATTTTATCATGTTCGTATAATAGGTGGTTTGTTATTTTTTATAGGATTTTTATTGTTCTTATTTAATATAGTAAAGACAATGAAGATGGGATCTCTTGTAAGTAACGAAGAAGCAGAAGCACCTGCATTAGTAAATACTGACAAACGTAATCCTGCAATGGAAACAATACACAGATGGCTTGAAAGAAAAGCAGTTCGTTTTGCTGTATTTGTATTCTTAGCATTGGTAGTAGGTGGTGCTGTTCAAATTATCCCTATGTTGAAAGTAGAATCAAATGTGCCTAAGATATCTTCAGTAAAACCATATTCACCACTAGAATTAGCTGGTCGTGATGTCTATATTAGTAATGGATGCTATAATTGCCATTCGCAACAAATACGTCCTTTAAGATATGAAACCGATAGATATGGTGAATATTCAAAGATTGGTGAATTTGTTTACGATCACCCTTTCCAATGGGGATCTCGACGTAGCGGACCAGACTTAGCTCGTGCAGGTTGGGTGGGTAGTTCTACTTATAAAACTTCTATCTGGCATTATAATCATTTCACCAAACCACAAGAAATGTTTCCACAATCAATCATGCCTTCTTATGCTTGGATGGTTAATAAGGATGTAGATTTAAATATGATTCCAGTTAAGATTAGAGCTATGCAGACTTTAGGTGTTCCTTACGAAAAAGGTTACGATCTTAAAGCAACTGATGATTATATGAAAGAAGCAAATAAAATAGTTGCTGAATTAAAAGCTTCTGGCGTTGATGTAAAACCAACTTCTGAAGTAGTAGCTATGATTGCTTACTTGCATAAATTAGGTAGAGATATTTCACCAGCTGGAACTAAAACTTCAAAATAAGTAATATGGGATTTGTAGGTGATTTATTCAGGAATGATAGTGGAGTACAATTATACAATATAATTGGATTGTTTATCTTTATTACCTTATTCTTTGTAATGGTATATAGAGTAATAAAAATGCCTAAATCAGAATTAAAACATATAAAAGAATCAATATTAGAAAACGATAATACTGCTGATAGCAATTAAAAAATTAAAATACTGTGTTATGAGTGAAGAAAATATTAATAACAACAATATCGATAATCATGATGAACATGAATACGATGGGATAAAAGAATTGAATAATCCAGCTCCAATGTGGGTAATATTCTTATTCTTTATCACAATAGCTTTTTCAGGAATATATGCTGTTAAATACTTTGGTTTCCCTAACAATGGTATGGATCAGGCTAGCGAATACAAAGCTTCAGTTGATGAACAAGAAGCAAAGATGATTACTATGGGAGGACCTGGTAATAAGATGTCGGAACCACAGATGATAGCTGCAGGCGAAAAAATCTTTAAAGAAAAAGGTTGTGTAGCTTGTCATGGAGCTAATGGTGGTGGTAATGCTGTTGGACCAAATTTATGTGACAATTTTTGGATTAATGGTTGCAAACCCGAACAAATCGTTAAAGTAATTACCGAAGGAAGACCTGAAAAAGGCATGACTCCTTTTAAATCTACTTTAACAAAAGCACAGATAAATCAGGTAACTGTATTTATACTTAAAAAACTGGTAGGTTCTAAACCTGCTAATGGAAAGGCAGCTCAGGGAGCAGAATGTAAGTAATATAGCTAATGCTATATAGAAGTTTCTTATTTGTAAGAATACTACAATAACAGTTAAATGGAAGATAACAAACCCGAAAGTTTTAGAGATAAACCTTTAAATATAGACGAAACAGGCAAAAGCAAAAGAATAATTGCTAAACAACCTAAAGGGAAATGGTATACCAGGCGAACGATCTTCGCCTGGTTTTGTATCCTATTCTTAGTATTTGCTCCAATAATAAAGATCAATGGAAATCCTTTGATGTTATTTGATGTAATCAATCGTAAGTTTTCTTTATTCGGAAATATGTTTTATCCGCAGGATACTTTTATTCTCGCGCTGATAATGCTGGTGATAGTTGTATTTGTCGTATTGTTTACGGTAGTTTATGGAAGATTATTTTGTGGTTGGGCTTGTCCGCAGACTATCTTTTTAGAGATGATCTACCGTAGAATAGAATTCTTCTTTGATGGCAATCATCGTAATAAATCTAAAGAAAACTTTGATGGTTTTTCAAAAACATTAAGAACAATTGGTAAGCATACATCCTTTATAATAGTATCTTTTTTGATCACCAATTTATTTATTATGTGGTTTACCGGCCCTGATAAATTATGGCAAATAATAACATCTCCTATAAGTGAAAACAAGCTTGGGTTCTTATTTATGGCTGGTGTTTCCTTGTTCTATTACTTTGTTTATGCTTATTTACGTCAGCAGATTTGTACTTTCTTTTGCCCTTACGGAAGACTTCAGGGTGTGTTGTTAGATTCTAAATCCATCTCAGTTATATATGACTTTAAACGTGGCGAACCTCGTGGAACTAAGAACGAAGGCGATTGTATTGATTGCGGTCAATGTATAGCTGTATGCCCTACAGGTATTGACATCCGAAATGGTTCTCAATTTGAATGTGTAAACTGTACTGCTTGCATTGACGAATGTAATATTGTAATGAATAAAGTTAAGAAACCTGGAAATCTTATTCGTTTTGATTCCTATTATGGTGTTGAAACAGGAAATCATTCTATAAAGAATGCCCGTACTTATGCTTATTCTGCGGTATTATTTGTTTTAATAATAGCACTGGGTATTACTGTTTCAAAGCGTACTTCGGTTGATGTTTCCATTAATAGAATGCAGGGAACTTTATGTCAGGATGTGGATTCGGTTACTGTATCTAATATCTATACTGTTAAGCTTATTAATAAATCAAGTATTGATAAGAATATTACTTTTAAATTGCTTGACATTCCTAACGCGAATCTGCAGTTTACGAATGATATTTCTAAACTAAAAGCTGACACGAATACTGAAAGTGTATTAATGCTTAAGCTTCCTAAACAACAAATCAAAAGTCATTCTACAGATATGAAGATTGGTGTTTATGATGGCGATAATCTTATTACAACCAATACTATTAACTTTATAGGACCACAAAAATAACAATAAAATGAAATTTAACTGGGGACATGGTATCTTTATCTTTATGACAGTTTTTATTCTGTTAGGAGTTGCTGCAATTATCTTCTCTTTAAATCAATCGGAGGACCTGGTTTCTGATGATTATTATGATAAAGGTGCTGATTACTCTCAACAAATAGAAGTAAACAAAAGGTCGGATATTTATCAGGATAGTATAAATATTGATATTGTTAATGCCAATGTTGAAGTTTATGTTTGTCAAAGTTTAAAGGCAAGTACTGATACTTTGCTTATGCATTTTTATAATCCTTCTGATAAGAAATCGGATATTAAACTTAAATATCCAATGGCAAACACTATTAGTATTCCTATTTCTACATTTAAAAATGGCAGATACGAAGTAAAGATGTCGTGGACACACCTCAACAATCTTTTTAATCTTAAAAAAGATATATCAATTAAATAAATGGAAGTTATCTTTGCGGGCTTTTTACTTGGCTTAATCGGAAGTCTACATTGTGCAGGAATGTGTGGCCCTATTGCGCTAAACTTACCTTTGCGTGGCAACAATTTTACCGAACGTTTAACCGGAGGTATCCTTTATAATATTGGTCGTATCCTGATGTATGGCATTATGGGTGCAATCTTTGGTTCAATTGGGCAAGGATTTCTGTTATTAGGAGTTCAGCAATGGGTTTCTATCGTGATGGGCGCCTTGCTTATTATTTCAGTTATCGCTCCTTTTGTTTTTAGTAAAATAAAGATAAAACAATTTGATTTCTTTACAGGCTTTGTTCGTTCAGGCATTCAAAAGCTATTCAGGATGCGTTCTTACAAAGGACTTTTCTTAATAGGTTTGTTGAATAGTTTGCTCCCTTGCGGACTTGTTTATGTAGCCATTGTTGGAGCTATTGCAACAGGTAATGTTTATTACGGTAGCTTTTATTTAATACTATTTGGCTTGGGAACTTTACCAATGATGCTCACAATATCTTTAATAGGAAATCTTATTACTTCTAAAGTTAGAAATGTCTTAAATAAATTAATCCCTTATGTTGTTGTACTCATCGGGGCTTTATTTATAATGAGAGGTCTTTGTTTAGGAATTCCATACATAAGTCCTTCAAAAGAAAACCTCGAATTTACTATTAAACCAAAGCAAGCAGGAGCTTCTCAAGATACTATTAAACACACCGGCGACTGCTGCCATCATAAAAAATAAAACTTAATGTCTACTGATAATGCTTGTATACATTGTGGTGCTGATAGTGGCAAAGCTCCTATAGTTTGGCAGGAGCATCTCTTTTGTTGCAATGGATGTCAGCAGGTTTATCAGCTATTAAACGAACATAAACTTCAGCAGTATTATACATTGGCTCAGGTGCCGGGTATAAAAGCCGAGGATGTTTATACTGGGAAGTACTCTTATTTAGATAAGGAAGAAATCCAGAATCAATTGTACGAGTTTCACGAAAACAACTTTGCCAAGGTTACTTTTTACATACCCGTTATCCATTGTATTTCCTGCATCTGGTTATTAGAAAACCTCAACAAACTTAATAAAGGTATTACCCAATCTTCTGTTGATTTTGTTAAGAAGAACTGCACTATTACCTTCAATACACAAGAGCTTTCGTTGAGGCAAGTGGTTGAATTGTTAGTTTCCATTCATTATATTCCTGAGATATCCCAACAGTTTCTGGATGCTAAAGGTAAGAAAAGGCTTTCGAGCAAAGCGCTGACTTATAAGATAGGGATAGCTGGTTTTATTGCAGGTAATGTTATGCTTTTTGCTTTGCCTTTGTATTTTAATGGAAAGCCTTTGGAGGGTTTCCTAGGTACTTTCTTTAGTTATATTTCTTTTATAATGACAGTTCCTTTGGTCTTTTATTGCGGAAGCGATTATTTGATTTCAGCTTGGAAAGCGCTTCGCAAGAAGATGATTAATATTGATCTTCCTATTGCTTTAGGTATTCTAACGCTCTTCTTCGTTACTACTTACGAAGTCCTAACTAATACTGGACAGGGTTATTCTGATAGTCTTTCGGGTTTATTGTTTTTTCTTTTATTGGGGAAATGGTATCAAAGTAAGACCTACGAAGCACTCTCTTTTGATAGGGATTATAAATCATATTTCCCTGTTGCAGTTACTAAGATAGGTGAGAATGGGGAGGAGAATATCTTACTAAAAGAAATAAAAGTAAATGATATTTTATTAATAAGAAATAAAGAATTAATCCCTGCCGATGCTGTTCTGGTTGATGGGCTTGGGCTTATTGATTACAGTTTTGTATCTGGCGAATCCACTCCCATTCGCAAGGAAGTTAACGAGCCACTTTACGCAGGAGGTATTCAGGTTCAGGGTGCAATTACTATTAAAGTATTAAAAGTAGTTAGTCAAAGCCACCTTACGCAGCTATGGAATCAGAGCGATATTAAGCGACAACATTCGCAATACTTAGCTCCGATTATCGATCGAATTAGTGCCTACTTTACCTTAATAATTATTACAATTGCCATTGGAGGTTTCGCTTATTGGTGGCTTCACGGGCAGTTTCATACGGCTGTGTTGGCTTTTACTTCTGTGCTAATCGTTACTTGTCCTTGTGCTTTGGCGCTTTCTTTACCTTTTACTATGGGCAATTCTATTCGTTTGTTGGGTTTGCAGGGAGTGTATCCTAAGAACACGCATATAATAGAGAATCTCACTCGTATTGATACCATAGTTTTTGATAAAACGGGCACTATCACCATTCCCGATCAGAATAATATTACTTTTACTGGAAACAATCTTACCGATGACGATATCGTTTCTATTGCCTCTCTGGTAAGGCAGTCAACACATCCTTTGAGCCAGGCTTTGGCAAAGTATTTTGAGGATATATTGCCTACAGATGTCAATGGCTATGTTGAGGTTTCTGGCAAAGGTAGTTTTGCTTTGGTTAACGAGAAGAGGGTTCGCATTGGTTCGGCGTCTTATTTGGGTATTGATAAAATAAGCAACTATGATAGGTCGGCAAAGGTTTATGTGGAGTTGAATAATGAGTATAAAGGTTATTTTACTATTGGAAATAAGTATAGGGAAGGCTTTCTGAATGTAGCAAAGAACCTACGACAGAGCTTTAAGTTGTATCTTTTATCTGGAGATAACCCTTCTGAGAAAGCATTTTTGAAAGATTATTTTGATGAAAATGCTTTAAACTTTGAACAGACACCACAGGATAAGATGGATTTTATAAAGAAGCTGCAGGACGAAGGACATTATGTGTTGATGGCAGGAGATGGTCTTAACGATGCCGGAGCATTTATGCAGAGCAACGTAGCAGTGTCTGTTGCTGACGATATCTACCACTTCTCCCCTGCAAGCGACATCATCATTGAGGCATCAAAGTTTCATACCATAAATAAAGTCATCAGGTTTGCCAAACAATCCCTTACAGTTGTAAAAATAAGTTTTATCATTTCGTTTCTCTATAATATCTTTGGTTTAATCTACGCTATTTCAGGTACGATGTCGCCGGTAGTAGCTGCTATATTGATGCCTGTTAGCTCGGTATCTATTGTTGCCATAGCTATATTTGGTACAAAGATGGCAGCAAATCGAACGTTGAAATAATTATGAATTACGAAAGATATTTGGTGATATTGTGATTTAAGAAAAAATTACGAATTCTGAATGAGACATTTAGGTGTTTTGCTGTTGGTAAGTCGTTTTTCCTGATATTACATTTATAACTGTCTGGTATAATACAAAGAAGCTGATTAATATCAAAAGGAGCCCATTGATATAGAAGGTAGCCGATTAATATAGAAAGAAGCCGATTAATATCAAAAGTAGCTCATTAATATCGAAAGTAGCCCATTATTATGGTAGGATGCTCTATTTGTCAAAAATAAACTTTTAAAAATTAAATTTAAAAATAAAATTATCAGCATAATACAAAATAATTTGCTTCGTATTATTATCACATAGCATTGAATATGTAATATTAATATTTCCAAATTAATTTTAATTACTCACCTTACGCAAAAAAATGCTAATTTAGCGGACTAAATACATAAGAAT
>JBAXLO010000191.1:0-8964 GCA_037134755.1 Bacteroidota bacterium
AAATTAAACATAGAAATAGCATAGAAACCTGGAGTGATTCAGTTGATTTTTCTACGGATACTGTTAAATATGATTTCTATAATTATGTTTCTCAATTTGCTTATGATAACGGTATGTTACAAGATGGAACACATGCATGGATTTGGGGTGGAGACGTTAATCAAAACGGCAATCTAGAATCCGAAGATGCTACCATTATTTATGTAGCAGCAAATTCAGATGATCCAACTGTTAATAATGGCTATGTTATATGCGATATTGATGGAAACGGAAATTTAGATTCTCAGGATTATGGATTGGCTTATAACAATGCAAATATTGGAGCAAATATTATTAATCCTTTTTCATATCTAAAGAAAAAGAAATAAATTGACTTGGTAAATAATTTTTACATTTTATGTAAAAAAGGTTTAATGAATTAAAAGAAAAGCCGGTTACAAATTAATGTTACCGGCTTCTTTTTTTCATAAAAAGATAAATGTTATTCTTCTTCTTCGTCCTCATCTATAACGTCGCCATTCTCAAGCTCTTCTTCAGTAGCTTCTCTAACGTTAAAGATTTCTCCTGTAAAATAAAGAACTTCACCTGCTAAAGGATGGTTGAAATCTAACTGAACATTGTTGTCATCAACAGAAACTACAATAGCTTCCATATGTTCATCATCTTCTTCGCTCATCATTGGGATGATAGCTCCTTCTTTTACAACATCTGCATCAAATATACCATCAGTTTCAAATTGTGACTTTGGTAATTCAATTAACTTTTCTTTTTCATAATCACCATAAGCATCCTCTGGAGAAAGAGTGAACTCAAAATGATCACCTTTCTTTAAATTTAAAATACTTGCTTCAAATTTATCAAATAGATTATCATTGCCAATTAAAACTTCTAATGGAAATTCTTCGTTTACTTTTTCTATGATATCTCCATTAGCATCATCAAACTTTAAGGTGTAAGTCATAGCTACTACCTTGTTTTTTTCTACTTTCATTATGTACTTTTTTATTACTTATTAATACGCCACAAAAATAAGCTAAATATCAATACCAAAATCAAATATTTTCAATTTATTTTTATTATGAATAAATTTATTGAAGAAATGTTATGACAACTTTTGCAAAATAATAATGTTAACATAATTATGAGTACTTTTGCTGAGTTATTTATTTTTCAATAATAATTATAAAAAATCTAAACATGGAATATTCACACGAGAAATTCTGGAAGAACTTTGAGATCGTATTTAATGCCAAACTCCCTGTAAAAGAGGCATGGAATAAGATTATTGATTATCCCGAAAGTGTAAAACCAAAAGAATATTGGGCAACTATCCGAGCATTTAATGTTGAGCAAGAACAGCTCGAGATTAAAGATTGGATGGAACAAATAGTTACGAATACACCTATTCTTAATACTACTATTGCACTTTGGATTGGAATCTCAAAACTTTGGGATGATGAAACTGAAAAAGAATTCTATGCTATCTATTTACAAGGTTCAAAGAAATATGATGTTAGAGATACCGAATGGATAGAGTTTCCTAATTATGAGCCGGAGAATAATTATGGTATTATAAGAATATTAAACCTAATGGATGAGATTATTAAGGCTGATAAAGAAGATTATGCATTTCTTGATTGGGTTTTGCCGGTGGCTTATCTTGCATTAAGTATTGATGAAATTATTCGCACTAAATTGGATAAAACCAAATTTTTAAAAGCAAGGAATAAGTTATTCGTTACTACAGGCTTTGACGAAGGTGATTTTGTTAATCTAACTGATATTGCATAAGAATTTAATATCTTACCAAATAAATAAATTAAGATTAATAAAGTTATTCATAGTAATATTACTTATAATTAAATAAAAATGAACCAAAATAATAACTCAAAACTAAAAGTTATAGTAACAGGAGCCACAGGAATGGTTGGGGAGGGCGTATTAATTGAATGTCTCCAAAATGATAGGATTGAGGAAGTAATGGTAGTTGGGCGTAAA
The DNA here is from genome assembly GCA_037134755.1 of Bacteroidota bacterium. GTDB lineage: Bacteria > Bacteroidota > Bacteroidia > Bacteroidales > JACABE01 > JBAXLO01. Next base: position 1,999 of record JBAXLO010000191.1, read on the forward strand.
CCTTGTGGAGTTACACATCCTAAATTAAAAGAAATTATTTGTGAAGATTTCTTTAATCTTAAAGATATTGAAAATAAATTCAATGCTTATGATGCCTGTTATTTCTGTTTGGGAATATCGTCAATTGGCATGAAAGAACCGGAGTATTTTAAGGTTACTTACACTTTAACTCTTGGATTTGCTGAGATGTTAAGTAATAATAATCCCAATATGACTTTTTGTTATGTATCTGGCGCTGCTACTGATGGAAGTGAAAAAGGTAAGGTAATGTGGGCAAGAGTTAAGGGAAAAACTGAAAATGATCTTACAAATCTTTCGTTTAAACAAGTATTTAATTTTCGCCCTGCTTTCATGAAACCTACTAAAGGACAAAAGAATGCACTTAGTTTTTATAAATACGTTATTTGGATGTTTCCTGCTTTGAATTTACTTTTTCCTAATTATGTTTCCACTTTGCGTGAGGTAGGTTTGGCAATGATAAATGTTACCTTAAACGGCTATAATAAAACAATATTAGAAGTTAAAGATATTAAGCAAATTGCTAAAATGTAACTCAATTGATTATAATCTAATATCTTGGGATTTGGATCTTACCTTAAAACTGATATTAAGAAAAGAATTAGTTACGGTATTACCTTAAAACTCGTTTTAAGAGAGGAATTAGTTACGGTATTACCTTAAAACTTGTTTTAGGAAAAGAATTAGTTACGGTGTTACCTTAAAACTCGTTTTATGAAAGGAATTAGTTACGGTATTACCTTAAAACTTGTTTTAAGATAATAATTAGTTACGGTATTACCTTAAAACTTGTTTTATGATAATAATTAGTTACGGTATTACTTTAAAACTCGTTTTAAGATAATAATTAGTTACGGTATTACCTTAAAACTAATATATTGAATTGATTAGTTATTCTTAGCACCATTATCAATCCAGCAAACAATATTATTTTTCTGATCAGTTGACAAAGTTGCATTTTTAGGCATTGTCCCATCCACTATTCTACTTCTAATTGCTGAAGAAGAACCTGATATCTGACTATATGTTGAGAAATTATGACATTGCGCACAATAAGATTGAAAGATTGGTTGAACATCCGTTTTAAATGATTTAGCTGCTCCGCTGCAACTTGGAGTATATGAAGTGTCTTTTTTGCATTCAATTATGATTAAAATGCTTACTATTCCTATTAATGCAATTATTTTTCTCATTGTATTAAATAAATTTGGGATTATTATTATTAATGTATTAACGAATTACTATAACTAAATATTTCTGTTATTAGTTTAATTAACAATAATTATGATACTGAAAATTATTTTTAGGTTGTTGATAATATATTCCTACTTTTGATTGTTTAATAGTAATATTAATAATCAAATTAAAAAATTATAACAATGAAATATAACGAACTAGGAAAAACTGGAGTTTTAGTTTCAGAGCTTTGCTTAGGAGCTATGACATTTGGAGGCAAAGGATATTGGCAAGCAATAGGACAATTGCCTCAAGACGAAGTAAATCAAATAGTCAAAACATCAATAGATAATGGTATCAATTTTATTGATACTGCAAATGCTTATTCAGAAGGACTATCCGAAACTATGCTTGGCGAAGCATTAAATAAATTAGGGATTCCTCGTCAAGAGGTAGTTATAGCTACGAAGCTAAGGATACGTATGGGGCCCGGAGCAAATCAGATTGGATTATCAAGGCTTCATATAATTGATTCGGTAAACGATAGTTTGAAAAGATTAAATCTTACACATATTGATTTACTATATATACATGGTGTTGATCTAATTACTCCTATAGAGGAAACGATGAGAGGATTGGAAGATGTGGTTCGTTCAGGCAAAGTAAGATATATTGGAATAAGCAATCACCCTGCATGGATGGTGGTGAAAGCTAATAGTTATGCTGAAAAGATGGGTTGGACTAAATTTGTTGCTTCTCAAAACTTTTATAGCATTGGAGGCAGAGATATTGAAAGAGAAATTTTACCAATGGCTCTAAGCGAAGGAATTGCTATTATGCCATGGAGTCCCTTGGCGGGAGGTTTTCTTTCAGGTAAATTTACAAGGAATAAAGAAGTAGCCGGCAATAACAGCAGACGTGATTCATTTGATTTTCCACCAATAAATAAGTCAAAAGCTTATGATATCATTGATGTTATGGAAGAAGTTGCAAAGAATTATAATGTTTCAGTTGCTACAGTTGCTTTAAATTGGGTGATAAAACAAAAAGGTGTTACAAGTACAATTATTGGAGCAAAAACGCTGCAACAGCTTAATGATAATATAGCTTCAGTTAATTTGCAATTAAGTAACGAAGATATGCAAAAACTCAATGAAGTTAGTGCTTTAGCTCCTGAATATCCGGGATGGATGGTTAATAGACAATTGCAAGGACGATGGCCGGAATAAAATAAAAAAAAGTCGATTGGGTTTAATCAAACTCAATCGGCTTCCATTTAAATAAAACGATTGCAATGATGATTAATAATAAATAGATTAATGCTGATATTATGACTAATATTAAGGGAGAAAGACCAAAAAGTAACACACTATTACTATTTCTTTTAACGTTGTTTGAAATATTTTGACTGTTGTTTAACATGTCTTTAACATGGGCGTCAGTAAAGCCTTCAAGTTTGTTTTGGTATATTAAATAATTAGGTGTTAAAACAGTGTAAAAGTATTTTAAACAAGAATCATTTGTTTGAGTCTTCATTAAATTAAAAAAGATATCAACCTTATTAAATGAATTTCTACGAAACTGTACTATGTCGGCATATTCTTCTTTAACTTTAGAGTCAATAATAGTACTAGAAACAATACTATCATAATACTTTGTGTTTTGACTAATTAAAAAGATTCTTTCTTCTTTTAGTTTATTTATTTCATTTGTGTCTTTTGTATCGAGCATTTCAGATAAAGTAAAGAAAGTCTTATTTGAAATTTCTGTGATTCTTTGTATGTATTTGAAGTTTTCCAATCCTTTTTCTAAAAGAATACTATATTTTTTATCTACTCTGTTTAAATATATGTAGAGTAAACCTATATTTAAGAAAAAAAATAGAGATATGAAGATTAAGATGCGTTTGTTTATTTTACTTATTGGCATTTTAAAAAGTTAAATTTTCACTATATGTGCTTTAAAAGACTGTATTTATTATAATTAAATATTTAGCTAAGGATATTTAATATAATTTGCAAATATATGACTTTTTTTTAAAATTATTGTAAGATTTATCTGAAATTTTAAAAAAATATTATTATTGATTAATTCTATTAAAATTAATACTTTTGCTGAATAATATGATGACCTATCATTACAAATTTTATTAAAGAATATATGAAGATACTGATTGTTGAGGATGAGGAAACTTTAACAGATTCCATAGTTGAATATCTGCATGAAGAAGGGCATATTTGTGAAGCTGTTTATAACTTTTATGATGCTATTGATAAGATTGAGTCTTTTGATTATGATTGCATAGTTGTTGATATTAATCTACCAGATGGTAGTGGATTGGATATTATCAAACATATTAAAAAGAGTTCTAAACCTGTTGGTATTATTATTATTTCTGCCAGAAACTCTCTTGAAAACAGAATTGAAGGTTTAGATATTGGTGCAGATAATTATCTTACCAAACCTTTTCATCTTGCTGAATTGAATGCTCATTTAAAATCTATAAACAGAAGAATTAATTTTAGTGGCAATGATCATATCATAATTAATGAAATTAAACTTATACCAAGCGATCATGCTGTGTTTATTAATAACAAAGAACTTAAGCTAACCCGTAAAGAGTTTGAATTGTTAGTTTTCTTTATATCAAATAAAAATAAAGTTATTACTAAATCAAGTTTGGCTGAACATTTATGGGGAGATTATATGGATACTGCCGATTCGTTTGATTTTATTTATACTCATATTAAAAATCTTAGAAATAAATTGTTGAAAGAAGGTTGTACAGATTATATCAAAACTGTTTACGGATTAGGTTATAAATTTGATTTAACTCAATTTTAGTTTATGAAATTACTTACAAAAACTAGTCTTAATTATTTGTCGGTTACATTGTTTGTGTTTCTTTTTGGAACAGTTGCTTTTTATTATCTATTGAGATATCAGGTTAATCAAAATATAAATATTGAGTTAGAGAAAAGGAAAAGCAGTATTTTAAATCAATTACTTTCTGCTCATGCTTCGGTTTATACACCTCCTAATCAAAATGAGAAAGTGGTTATTACTCCTCTCAAAAGTATTAAAACACCTCAGTTAAATTTTCAGGATACAATATTCTTTGTTCATAAAGAGAATAAATTTGTGCCATTTCGTCAGTTAGGATTTGTGGCAAGTTTTAATAGTAATGATTTTTATGTGCAAATTTATAAGTCGTTAGAAGAAACCGACAATCTTATCATTCGTGTTTTTATGATTATGACTTTTGTTGTGTTTTTAATTATTATTTCGTTGTTGATAATGGTTAGGCATACTTCACTAAAGGCCTGGAATGTGTTTTATGATACTATTGATAAAGTTAATAATTACGATATTAATTCTCATAATGAGTTTGCTTTGGAGCAATCAGAGGTTAAGGAGTTTGATGATCTGAATCATGGGCTTATTAAGATGACTAACAGGATAAATAAGGATTTCCTTAACATGAAGGAATATACAGAGAATGCTTCTCATGAAATACAAACTCCTTTGGCTATTATTAATGCTAAAATGGAGGTGTTGTTGCAATCAGAAAATCTTGATGAGAAGCAAATGAAGGCTGTTGCTGATGCTTATGAGGCTTCAAACAGGTTGTCTAAACTAAATAAGACCTTACTTTTACTTGCAAAGATTGAGAATAGACAGTTTCCTGAGTCAATTAATGTTGATCCTGTGGCTTTGATAAATAATCAGCTTGATAATTTAGAGGATTTGATTGAATCAAAAGATATACATGTTGAAAAACATTTTGATGAGGCTGTTATTCTTAAAATGAATCCTTATTTAGCTGATGTACTCTTGTCTAATTTAATAAGAAATGCTATCAGGCATAATCTTAAAGGTGGTGAATTGATTATTAATTGCAATGAGAAATACATAAAGGTTTCTAATTCGGGGCATGAACTTAAGGTTGATAAAGAAACCATTTTTGAAAGGTTTCATAAGCAGTCTTCTTCTCCTGAATCTCTTGGTTTGGGATTGTCGATTGTGCAAAAGATTTGTGAGGTTTATGATTTTGGGGTTAGTTATGCTTATGAAAATAACATGCATCATTTCACGATTGATTTTTATCCTAATAAGATTTCTTAATTTATCGTTTTAGTATCACTACGATTTTCAATACCCTTGGTATTGCTGAATTTTTTGCAGTATGTTCTAAATTAAATTTGGATTTAGACAAAATATTAGGTTACTATTCCGATTTAAAAGAGAATTGTACTTTTTTGTTTCCAACTGATGAGAGTTTAGATAGTTTTGAAACATTAATTAAAAAATACCAACCTCATGGCAATAGAGTTTATGATATTGAAATTGTTTCGATAATGATGTGTAACGAAATTAATAAAATTGCAACAGTAAATGTTGAGGATTTTAAAAATGTAACCGAAGTAAATATTATTGAAATAAAAAGCACATAATTTATTAAGAAGATAATTTTTTAATCCTACTTTTCATTAAAATCCATGACTTTTATCCTTTAATTACCTGTTTATTTAGATTTACAGTGTAATCAGATAGCTTTTCCATTGACATTTGTCAACATCTTTATGACACTTAAGAGAACGTTTTTTTATAGTAAAGGCTGTTTGTAGTGTGTTGTGAATTTGTGAACAAATATATTTTAAAGTTTTTGAATCTTAATCATTAAATACACTTGCATCTATTGATTTATGTTTACCTTTGCACTTTATACGAGACCTTACAACTCGTAAATAATAGTGAAACTTTTTAGTAATAATAGTTCTCTTTTAAAATAATATAGTAAGGTTGAGATTGCTATCTAAAACTTTACAATATGTTTGCAAAAAGAGCATTTGAAAACATTTTCCTTTTTTTACTTAAGTTCGGCAGAACTAAATCACAAATTTTTATTTATCTGCATTTACAGGCTATGAAATCGGTAGTGGCTACCAAACCATTTCTGATACCGCTTATTAGTGCTACTCAGATACTTTATGATTCATTATTTTCGTCAACTTCGGATAGAAGGTCGAAGACAGGGCAACGCATAGCCGAAACCAAAGAGGTGGTGGCTGCTAAAAAAGGTTTTATAAAAGCTGCACAGGCTGTATATAAAAGAGCTGCCGATAAACTTGGTGAAACTTCAGCTATTTTTGTAGAGCTTTTCCCTAATGATAAAGCTACTTTTAATAAATTTTCACTTGAAACTGCCAAGCTTGTTATGGATAGTTTACTTACGGGTGTTAAAAAATATACTGTGCAATTGGGTGACGATATGCTTACGCTGATCAGTGATAGTATAACAGACTTTAATGCTGCAAGAGATTTGCAATCCGGTTTAAAAAGCAATGTTAGAGAAAATACTCCGTTATATAAAAAATTATTTAAGAAAATGATTGACCAGCTGGAAATTAACCGTCTAACTATTTGCCTGCAAGATAATGCCGATCCTGAATCTAATTATTTTTATTACGATGAAAGTGTTCTGTATGTGCCGAGTACTCACAAAGGCAAAGATTATCACGGTCCTTGGATGGTAGGTGTACAACCTGATTCGCAGGAAGATTCTAAACTTTCATTTGCCGAAGGACAAAAAATTACGCTTAAAAATATGTCGGATATAAATGCTTATTATTTTGGAGCTTTAACAGCTACAGAACTTATGTCGCCAAGCTGTTTGTTTTTGCTACCCGGTCAGGAAATTACCATAACTGCTGAGCAATTAGGAGCTCCAGGCAATAAATTCCTTATCTTTGGCAACAAAGATGCTACCTC
>JBAXLO010000192.1:0-8905 GCA_037134755.1 Bacteroidota bacterium
TTAATACAAACTATTATTTTGTTTAAAAAAATTATTATTTTAAATAAAAAAAATAAAAAGCTTGTTTATTGAATTTATTTTATAGCTTTGCAGAAAATTTCGTAGTACACACATTTAAAAATAAGTCTTTACTAAGACATAATTTTAGTTTCGGATAAAAAAACCTTCTTCTTAAATTTTAATTGGGCTGTTTAAGTCCGAGGGAATTTTATTTTATATCATATAATAATAATGAAAAAGAAAAAGAATACACTTTTGGGTGATAAAACATCGGTACTGAAGCTTTCGGTGTCACCACGGAACTTTTCGGTGGTTGTACGGAACTTTTCGGTGGTAACACTAAACTCTTCGGTGATGTCACGGAAAACTTCGGTGGTGTCACATAAAACTTTGGTGATGTCACGGAAAACTTCGGTGGTTGTACAGAACTCTTCGGTGGTGCCACGCAAAACTTCGGTGGTAACACCGAATTGATAAAATATCATAAATTTAGCTCTAAAATTAACACATTACAATTAAATATTAATAATATACACAAAAACAAACAAAATGACAAACAGAGGAAACATCGTACCTGGAGGAATTGAGCCATTCAACACCTACGTCGGCGTAGTGCTGCCGTATATGGTTATCAATGCAACCCGCTTAACAATAAGCACCGGAAATATGGGAAGCCTCACTCACTTGATTACCGATCCGCTTATAGGATGGAATGCTTTGCACACCACCCACGCAAATAAGGCTACCAAAACTACTCCGGGCAATCTTGATTTGGTAAAGTGCGAAGTTAATATCACTAAATTGCTACAGTCAATATTTAATGATATACCCAGAAGTGCCATGACTAGTACTGATTATGTAACTTTTCATATCTCTATTCCTAATCATACCAAAGGTAGTAGGGCAAGTATTACTAATATCCCTTTCGGGAAAATATATTCGGCAGGTGGTGGAAAAGTGGAGTTTATAGTACGCACCGATACCGATGCCAAACGTGCTTCGATGGATCCATTGGCCGATGTTATATGGGTAGATGGTATTATACTGGAACCGGGCGATGCTTTGCCGGTACACCCTGCGGATTGTAATTTGATATTTACGAGCAAAAGTGCTCTTTTTAGTCATTCATTTGATATAGCCCAAGCAGGAAACAGGTTTGCATGCTTTCTGCATTATGCAAATTTAACTGACGATTCAAAAAGTGGTCCCATAAGCAGTCTCCTTGTTTGTATAATAGGATTATAATCTGCAAAAAAAAGCTAAATAGCCTTCATTAATATACTAATGAAGGCTATTTTCATGGAGCTAAAAAGTATTTTAATATTAATTAAATAAATCTTTTTTCATTAAAGTTGTTTAATTACAAGATTTATTATACTTTTGCAGATTCAAAAAAATTAACTAATAATAATGTAAAACGATATGCAAAACAAGGGTGCTATTAAATTTTTCGCTATAGCGTTTGCGCTGGTTTGTCTCTTTCAACTATGGTTTACCTTCGTGACTTACAGGGTAGAAAAGAAAGCAACAGCTTACGCAAATAGCGAAGAAGTAATTAAACAAGCAAAACTATTAGCTAACGGTGACGTGTTGAAGGAAAGTTTTTATGTTGATTCAATATCTAAAGCAAGAGAAAGATATTTCTTGGATTCAATGCAAAACGAAATAACTTTCAACTTCTTTTGGCTAAAAAAATACACTTATAAAGAATGTAAGGAAAGAGAAATCAACTTAGGTCTCGACTTAAAAGGTGGGATGAACGTAACTTTGGAAGTTTCGATGGTTGATATCTTAAAGACCATGTCAGGTCATACTGCCGATCCAACCTTTAATAAAGCTATCGACCTAGCAGTTGTAAAACATAGAACAAGTAAGGCTGATTTTGTAACTCTTTTTGCCGAATCATTTAAAGAAATAGATCCAAATGCAAAAATGGCCGCTATCTTTGGTTTCGAATTAAAAGATAAAATTAAAGCTAATGCAACCAACGAAGAAGTGATTGCAGCTATCAGAACCGAAACAAAAGATGCTTTCGACAGAACGTTTAACATTCTACGTCAACGTATCGATAAATTTGGGGTAGCTCAGCCAAATATTCAGAAATTACAACAATCCGAAAGAATTCTTATCGAATTACCGGGTGTTAAAGATCCGGACCGTGTAAGAAAATTATTACAGGGAACTGCTCAACTTGAATTCTGGAATACTTATGAATTTAGAGATTTAGTAAAGAATTTTGAAGATGCTGACAAAGCATTGGCTTCAGTAAAAAATATTGATGCCTTTGATACCGGAGGTAATGATACAGTAGCAAAATCTGATACTACTAAAGCTAAAGAAGTAAAAGATACTTTAACTTCTAAAACTAGTAAAGATACTGCCGGTAAAGCATTATTAGCTAAACTAAAAGCAGACAAAAAAGATACTGCTAAAAGCAAAAAAGAAAAATCGAGAGAAGAATGGACAAAAGAACATCCTCTTTATGCTTCATTTGTTCGTTTAGGTATTGATGATAAAGGTGTGCCAAATAAAGGCCCTGTTGTTGGTATGGCAATTTCAAAAGACATCCCAAGAATCAATAAGATGATGGAAAGAGTTAAGAATTTATTCCCTCATAACGTTAAATTCTTATGGACTGCAAAACCAGTTCAGGAACGCACCGAAGTATATCAATTAGTAGCTATTAAAATCACTTCACGTGATGGATCACCTGCATTAGGTGGTGATGTTATTACAGATGCACGTCAGGACTACGACCAGAATGGTGGTGTAGAAATTGCAATGTCAATGAACGGTGAAGGTGCTAAAATATGGAAAAACTTAACAGCAGCAGCAGCTCCACAAAAAGAATGTGTTGCTATTGTTCTTGATGATTTTGTTTATTCGTTCCCAACAGTTAATACTGAAATCTCAGGAGGACGTTCTTCAATCACAGGTCGTTTTTCAATTGACGAAGCAAAGGATTTAGCAAATGTACTAAAAGCAGGTAAACTTCCTACACCAGCCAAGATTGTTGAAGAAGCTATCGTTGGACCTACTTTAGGTAAAGAAGCTATCCATGCAGGGGTTTGGTCATTTATAGTTGCTTTTGCACTTACCCTCCTTTTCATGATCTTCTATTATAATAGAGCCGGTTTGGTTGCTAACGTTGCGTTATTTGCCAATATGTTCTTCGTGTTTGGTATTTTAGCTTCATTGGGTGCTGTACTTACATTACCTGGTATTGCCGGTATCGTACTAACAATCGGGATGGACGTTGATAAGAATGTAATTATCTACGAGCGTATCCGAGAGGAAATCCGAGCAGGTAAGGGAATAAGACTTGCTGTAGATGATGGATATAAACATGCGCTTACTGCGATTATCGATAGTAATATTACGACTCTATTAACAGGTATTGTACTTTATATATTTGGTTCAGGACCTGTGCAAGGGTTTGCTACTACTTTAATCATTGGTATTTTAAGTTCATTATTCTGTGCTATCTTTATTACCCGTATCATTTTTATATGGATGATGGACAGAAACAAAGAAATTACAGTTTGGAATAAATATACTAAAGATATATTAACTAAAGTAAACTTTGATTTTGTTGGATTAAGAAAGAAATTCTACATATTATCATTATCATTAGTAGTAATAGGTATAATATCTTTAGGAGTAAGAGGTTTAAGTCGTGGTATCGATTTCCTTGGTGGAAGAAGTTATGTTGTACGTTTTGATAAAGATGTTAAAACCGATGATCTTCGCATAAGCTTAGGAAAAGTTTTCAATGGTGAACCAGAAGTAAAAACATTTGGACCAAACAATCAGGTTAAGATAACAACATCTTACTTAATTGATGACCAATCTGCAAAGACTGACTCAATTGTTGAAACAAAACTATATGATGGTTTAAAACCATTTTATACAAAGTCATTAACTAAAGAAGAATTTCTAATTCATGCCGATAATAAATTGGTAGGTAGATTAAGTTCACAGAAAATTGAACCAACAATCGCTTACGACTTATTAACTAAAGCATATTATGCAGTATTCTTCTCCTTATTGATTATATTTGGTTATATAGCTATGAGATTCCGTAAATGGCAATGGGGATTAGGTGGTGTTATATCACTATTCCATGATTCATTTATTGTAATCACTGTTTTCTCATTATTACATGGTGTATTACCATTTAGTATGGATGTAGGACAAGATTTCATTGCTGCTATTTTAACTATCATTGGATACTCAATCATGGATACTGTAATTATCTTTGATAGAATCCGTGAATATACTACACTTTATCCCAAAAGAGATCTTCAAACAAATATGAATGCTGCTATCAATAGTACCTTAGGTCGTACTTTGATTACATCAGGTATCACATTTATGGTATTATTAGCAATGTTCTTATTTGGTGGTGAAGTTATCAGAGGGTTTACATTCGCATTATTAGTTGGGATTGCTATTGGAACTTATTCATCAGTATTTAATGCTACTCCAATTGCATACGATTTGATTATGATGAAAATGCGTAAAGACGAATTAAAGAAAATAAAATAAACAAAAAACATAAAACTCCGATAATTATTTAATCGGAGTTTTATGTTTTTAATTATATGAAAATTATGAATTTATCATATATTTTCATTATTTTTAAAAATATTTTAATTTTGTATAATAAAATTGACTATTTTAGCACCCTGTATTTTTAAATAAACATTCGAGAGTATGAAAGCTTATAAAGCCATTATTTTAACAATTTTTGTCGCTGGATTCTTCTCTTTAAGTGCCTTTGCACAAAAGAATTACACAGAAGAAGCTGACAAGGCATTTGGACTTGAACAATACAATAATGCTGTTGAAAAGTATAAGAAAGCATATACTAAAATTAATAATAAGCCTGAAAAAAACAGGATACTATATCAAATTGCCGAATGTTACCGTATGTCCGGTAGTACAAAAAATGCTGAAGCAGCATATAAAAGGGTTATAAAATTGAATTATTTTAAACAAGAACCTAAATCATATTTATATTATGCAGATGCACTTCGTGCAAACGAAAATTATGATGAAGCATTAACCAATTATAATAATTATATTAAATTGGCTCCAGATGATCAACGTGGTAAATTTGGTGCTGAATCTTGTACGAAAATAAAACAATGGCTCGAAAAACCTACAAGGTATGAGGTTACCAATATGAAGAAATTCAATACTAAAGATAATGAATGGTCTCCAGCTTTTAGTGACAGAAAAAAATATAATGAATTAGTATTTACTTCAACTCGCGAAGGAACAACTGGAAAAGGACAAGATGCTTGGACTGGCTCAGGTTTCTCTGATTTCTTTAGTGTTAATCAAGACAGAAAAGGAAACTGGAGTGCTGTTGATTTATATGATAAAGAAAATATAATTAATACAGAAGCTAATGAAGGTGTTGCTTCATTTAACGAAACTGGTAGTTCTATATATTTCACCCGTTGCCCTAACGAAAACAAAAAGAGATTAGGTTGTTTTATATATAATTCAAAGAAAAAAGGTAAAGGCTGGGAAGAAGCTGAAAGAGTTGAATTAGGTTCTGAAGATTATGATTTTATTCATCCAGCAATTAGTGGTGATGAACTAACTATATATTTTGCTTCAAATATGCCGGGTGGTCAAGGTGAATTTGATATCTGGTGTGCTAAACGTGATAAAAAGAATAAACCATTTGGTAAACCTGTTAATTTAGGCCCAAGTATTAATACTGCCGGTAAAGAAGAGTTTCCTACCCTTCGTTATGATACTGTATTGTACTTTTCTTCAAATTGTTTACCTGGCTTAGGTGGATATGATATCTTTAAAACATCTAAAGTAAATGATGAATGGACTGCACCTAAAAACATGGGGTCACCAATCAATTCAAGTGGTGATGATTTAAGTATTGTTTTCTTCCCTGATGGTGAAAAAGGATTTATGTCTTCAAACCGTAAAGGTGGCCGTGGCGGTGATGATATCTATTCTGTATATCTTCCTCCACTATTATATACTCTTAAAGGAACTATCCGTGATGATAATACTTTGCAGTTATTAGAGGGTGTTAATGTTAAATTGGTTGGATCTAATGGAACATCTATCGAAACAAAAACTGATAAAAAAGGTATTTATAAATTCGACAATAAACAATTTGTTTGGAATGTTACCTATAATATAGAGGTTACTAAAAAAGGATATCTAAATAATAACAATAAAGGAACTGAATCAACTGTAGCTTTAGAAGCAAATAAAGATTTTGTTCATGATTTTAGATTGACACCTATTCCTATTGCTCCAGTATTGTTACCAGAAATTCTTTATGACCTTGCTAAATGGGATTTAAAAGAACAATATCAGGATTCATTGATTGATCTTATCAAAACTATGGAAGCCAATCCTAGGTTAGTTATTGAATTACGTTCACATACTGATAGTAGAAGAATACCAATGACTAATGATACTTTATCTCAAAGAAGAGCCCAAAGTGTAGTAGATTATTTAATAACCAGAGGTATTAATCAAGCTCGTTTAGTAGCCAGAGGTTATGGTGAAAAAGTTCCAAGACATTTAACAAGAGAAACGAATGTAATGTATAAAGGTAAAGATGGGAAAATGTTGCCGGGCAAACTTTATACTTTCCCTGAAGGTGTTACTCTAAATGATGAATACATTAACAGTTTGAGAAATGTTGATGAAAAAGAAGCTGCTCATCAGTTAAATCGTAGAACTGAATTCTCTATTCTAAGAGATGATTATGTTCCAAGTGCAACACAGGATAGCATAGCTACAGGCTTCGCTTTAATTAATTCACTTGACTCTGATAATGTTGTTTCATACAAACCTGCAACTAATAATGGTTTACCTGAAGCTAATTGTATCATTAATAATGTTGCAATGAAACTTTCGGTAAATGAAACTGCAAAGACAGCAACTTTCTCTTATGATCAAGCTATGAAATTCCTAAAAGAACTTCGTATCTCTAAAAAGGACTTTAAAGAAAATGAAAAAGCTTTCGATAGTGAAGGTAATATCGTTGAAAAATCAGTTATCATACTTAGAGAAGTTAAATTAGCTAATGGCAAAATCTTAAACGTTGAAGCTACTGTAATAAAGAATATGAAAGTTGATTTGATTCTTAACAAGCCTGCAATGGAGATGTTTGGCAGCTATACTATCAGCAAAGAAAAGAAACAGATAATTCTTAATAACAAATAATACTAGTTTATTAATTAATAATATTGAAGCATCCCGGTTTATTAAATCGGGATGCTTTGTTTTAAGGGTATGAATGATCAACTGAAATATGATTTAAGGGGAGTTTCGGCATCAAAAGATGATGTGCACAATGCAATAAAGAATATTGATAAAGGTTTATTTCCATCTGCTTTTTGCAAAATCATTCCTGATCTTTTAGGTGGTGATGAAAACTATTGCAACATTATGCACGCAGATGGAGCCGGTACTAAATCTTCTCTCGCTTATATTTATTGGAAAGAAACAGGAGATATTTCTGTGTGGAAAGGCATTGCTCAGGATGCTATTGTGATGAATCTCGACGACCTGCTTTGTGTAGGTATTACTGATAATATACTTTTGTCATCGACTATTGGTAGGAATAAAAAATTGATTCCCGGAGAAGTTATTGCAGCTATTATTAATGGCACCGAAGAGTTTTTAGAAGAACTCCGCGATATGAGTATAGGCATAGTTTCTACAGGTGGAGAAACTGCTGATGTTGGCGATCTTGTTAAAACAATTATTGTTGATTCGACAGTTACTGCTCGTGCAAAACGCAGTGATATCATTTCAAATCATACTATAAAGGATGGTGATGTTATAGTTGGTTTGGCTTCATTCGGACAAGCTACATACGAAAAAGAATATAATGCAGGCATGGGTAGTAATGGTTTAACCTCAGCACGTCATGATGTATTTAATAAAATATATGAAGAGAAATATCCTGAAAGTTATGATAATGGCATAGCTAAAGATTTAGTTTATTCGGGAAATTTAATGCTTACGGACACAACAGAAATCCCAGGCATGGATACAGGTAAAATGGTGTTATCGCCTACCCGCACTTATGCTCCCGTTATTAAAAAGATTTTGGATAATTATCGCAGTCAAATTCACGGGATGGTGCATTGCAGTGGTGGCGCTCAGACCAAAGTTTTGAATTTTGTGGATAATCTTCATATCATTAAAGATAATATGTTTGATATTTCTCCATTGTTTAGGATGATTCAAGAACAATCGCACACTCCATGGCAAGAAATGTATAAGGTGTTTAATATGGGGCATCGCATGGAAATATATGTTGAAAAAGCTTTAGCTGAGGATATAATTTCTATCTCTAAATCCTTTAATATTGATGCTAAAATTATTGGTTATTGCCAAAAGGCAGATAAAAAATCACTCACAATTAAATCGGATAAAGGTGAGTTTTTTTATTCATAATATCTAACCAAAAAGTTATCAAAATCTGTTAGGTTTTTTTTATTTTTATGATATTATTTTGTTTTATGATGTTTATTATTTTAATGTTTTAGATAAAAGAGCTATCAAAACATTATAAGAATTAAATTTGAATTAAAAACACGAAAAACGTAACTACCTGATCGAACTTATGGGGCATGCGTATTACAATCTTAATACGGTTAAGATATGTTCGTTTTACCTATATTACAATCTTAATATGGGTAAGATATGTTCGTTTTACCTATATTACAATCTTATTACGGGCAAGATATGTTCGTTTTATCAATATTAAGATGTTAATACGCATGATTTATATTCGTTTTACCTATATTATGATCTTAATACTGGCAAGATATATTCATTTTATCCATATCAAAATAAAAAACCCAATAATTACTATGTATAGGATAAAAAAGCAATCAAT
>JBAXLO010000193.1:0-8849 GCA_037134755.1 Bacteroidota bacterium
AAAAGAGGTATTTTTCTAATTATTAACTATTTTATTTGGAGTTACATCAAAAAAATTATTATATTATATGATATAATATATAAATATAATAATAAAATAAATAACAATTCTAGTAAGATATAAAATCATTATAATAACAATAATAAAATATATAAAATAAATATTATTATATTATAATTAAATTATTATCTTTGCAAATTAAATAATAATATTTATAAATAGAATTATTTATCGGATTGGCATCAGTTATTAATTATAACATAAATACAATGAAACAAATAGATACAAGTTATTATAAGATGTTCGTATTATTATCAGTTATCATGAACGATAATATATTAATATGGCAACAGAACCAATTAATAGTAAAATGTGTTAATCAATTAAATGCTAATATCAAAATAATATCAAATGCAAGTTCGGAATTGCGGAATAAGCCAAGTTATGTCACTGAAACAAAAAAAGATCTCCGTGTTGATTCAAATAAACTTGCATTTGTAATTAAAGAAGGCTTGCGTTTATATTATTCAATCAATAATATGAGCGAAGAAATGGCGATGTTCACTTTTCCTATCTCCAGATTTAAATTGATGAAAGATGGCGACTTTTATATGGAGGCAACACATATTGTGGAAAGGGCCGAAATACTTTCGAATGAACTAATTCCTATAGGCGTAACTCCTGTGAAAACAGCAAAGTTGAAAGAAAATTTACAAGAGTTTTATAAATTACCTCCCCAAAGAGATTATTTAATAAAAAGGCGTGCAAAATTAGTAAAACTTATCCCTGAAAAGGTAAAAGAAACACGTTTAATGCTTAGAAATGAGCTTGACGGATTAATGCTAATGTATGATAGTAAAGAAGGACTTAGTTTTGTTTCATTATACAAAAACTGCAGAAAAAGAATTCTCAGGACAGGAAAACATAAGCATTATACCGTATTAATAAAAGGGAAAGTTAAGGATGCGGAAACTGCAACAATACTGGTTGATGTAACTATTGAAGCCGGATTTAAAAAGAAGAAAGCAATTACAGATGCTGAAGGTTCATACAAAGTAAAAATCTACAAAAAAGATGCCGATACTATTACCTTTACTAAAGAAGGTTACGAAAGCTTAACGCTTAACATACCAAAGCCAAATAAAAACCACGAAGCAAGTGTGATTGCTTCATTGAATAGGCTTTTAGCTGTTTAGGCGTTTAGGATATTAGGGAAGATAAATAAGAGTATATAAAATAAATACTCTTATTAGGTGAATAATAATTATAAGCAAGAAATAAGTGAAAATGTTTCTATAAAAAAAGCCTTTTGTTGATGAAGAATTACTATTACTTTAAATAAATAGATTGTTTTTCACTTTTTTATTGATTAATGATATTTGTTTTAGTATATTTGCAATTTATTTAAGGGAGTATTTATTGGGTTCTTTTATTATTTGCAATGTATTAATTAATACTTAATATTTTATATCGATGAAAAAAGTTAAGATCTTCTCTTTTCTATTCTTATTTTTATTTACTGTTCAATATAATTCACTTATTGCACAAGTGGTAATTAATGAGTTTTCAGCTTCAAATCTAAATCAGTATGTAGATAATCACAGTGATTATAAATATTAACAATGAATTAATAAAATACCCAAACTCAATTCTTGTAACATTATCAGGAAGCATTCATAATAGAATTAAGGTTATAGATGACAGAAAAAAATGGGGTGTTATTTGAGTAATGAGCCTAATAGTAAGCTAAGAAATGGCAAAATTTTATCATTAAATACATTATATGGGAGCGGAACGATGATGAACCGTATGAATGATGGGTTTAAATTAAGAGAAGTAAAAGGTAACGCAGGTTATTATGAGAGTGCAGTTACTTATTACAATTATTTATTTATTTTTGACCAAAGAGAATGGTTAAAAGGATATAACGGAATATTATTTACAAAGATAATATCTGCGTCAAAACCCCTAATTGAAGATATTGATAAATAATTTAACTTAATTATTTATTTAGAAAGTGGGTTATTAAATGAATTATTGTATAGTAATCCTGCTAGCAATAATACAAAAGTTTTAAGCGTTAATATTATTAAATAACCAATAAATGCCATTTAAAAATATTATCTCATGAAGAAAATTGTTTTAATATCTATTCTATTCAAATTATTTCTATTTACAAATACGGAAGGGCAAGATTCTACTTATTACAAGTACAAAGCGTTTATAAAGAAAGCTGAAGAAAATGGAGCAAGTAAAAAAACAAAGATTGCTTTAAGTTATTATGATTCCGCATTTAATATTATTGATTATATCCCGTATACTTATTATGATGCTTTTAGTTTAGCAATATCAGATTCCAACTACTTTAGGGCTAAAGAATATCTTGTAAAAGGTGCATTAAAAGGATTAGACTTGTCGGCATGGAATTCGCCTGAAATAGGTTTGTTTAATAATAGTAAATTTGCAAAAGAGTATTGGATAATTAAAGATTCTTTATTAAGAATACACTTTAAATCAATAGATATAGAATATTACAATGCTCTTGAGGATTTAAAGAAATTAGATCAATCGAAACGAGGAAATAATTCTGAAGCAGATATAAATGATAGTTTAAATTTTGATAAACTAATTATATTGTCTAAAAACAAAGGATTCCCAACCTATAAAACAACTGGATATGGTCATAATAATGCATGGTTGATATTATGGCATAATAAAAATAAATATCCTGTTTCACTTCAATGGCAACAAATAATACCATTAATTAATAATGAAATATTGAAAGGTACTATTGATCCGGACTTTTTTAAAAAAATTGAAGATATGAAGAAGAGGATTAAGTAAAAGAATCACTGTATTGTTATAATGCCAGCAATAATACGAATGTTTTAAACGTTTAAATATTTAAGAGATTATTATTATTAATTAACTTAAACCTACTTCTATGAAAAATATAATATTGTTTTTATTAATCCTATTCTTTTATAGCAATATAACTTTTGCACAGCTTACTCTTGTTGACAGTTTGTGTTTTAATCAAAGATATGATCAGTTGAAAGAAAATGATTGTAGGGAACTACCTCAGGGCGTTACCAGAAATAGAGATATTGATTTATCTGTCGTTAATATGATTTCACCTAATGCAGTTGATAGTTTTTTTATCAATCAATTATTAAAGAATAAAATTTTAATCATTAACGAAGCTCATACCTTCCCTCAAAACAGAGTGCTTAATCATTATTTATTAAATAAATTATTGCAAGCAGACACTAATTATTATGTGTTTTTTGAAGCTTTAGATAATGATATTAGTGATAGCGAACTTACAAATATAGGAGGACATGGATTCTATTTTCATGAACCACAAATGGCAGAGAATTTAAGATTGGTGTTAAAGTATAGTAAAAAAGCTTTTTGTTATGAGTCAACAAACGATGAATTACAATATGACATATTTAATAGTTTAGGCTTAAATAAAATTGTTGATGAACCACTTTATGAGACATTTGATGACAGAAGTAATTTTGTTTGTAGAATGAATGTGAGAGACATGAATCAATATATTAATTTTTATTTTAAATATAAAGATATAATAGCTTCGAATAAAAATGCAAAGTTTATAATAATGTGTGGTTATGGACATGTATCGGAAGAAAAGGGAGCTGGAATAGGTAATCGTTGGTATACTTTGGCTTATATCTTAAAAAAGAATTTAGGAATTGACCCGACTACTGTTGATGTAACTACCTATATAGATAAATGTAGTAATGAAGTAAATATTTATTATGATAAGTTAACAAGTAAACTATCAAGTGATTCCTCATTTTATTTTATTAAAAGAGCTGACTTCAATACAAAACAATTAGAAAAATTGAATTTTGAACAAACTACAGACTACTATATTATTTCACCAAAAACTAAGCTAGTAAATGGGAGAGAGAATTGGCTTAGATTTGATGGTAAGAAGTATGTAAAAATAGATATGAAGTATTTTAAATTATTGACAAAGAAACATAATGTGTTTAAAGCATATTATAAAAAGGAAGACATATACACTACAACACCAGCTGATATTGTATATATTGATAATACTATTAAAGAATCTTATTTTGTATTGTATCCCGGCGAATATGATATTTATATAAATAACTCTAAGAAAAAAGCATTTACAATAGATGTAAAATGAAGTTTTGAGTAAGAAAAATTTAGGTTGAAATTGGAATTCTTTTATCCATAATAAATGTAATAAGTATATTTGATTTGCGTTATATGATTTGTAACTAAATCAAATATATCATGAGAAAAACAATTCTATTAGCATCTTTATTTCTATTACTAAGTTTGACAAGTATTTTTGGACAAATGTGTGGTAATTATCTTTATAACACTAATCAAATACTTCAAAATACAAGTAGAGGTCCTGCCAGTAATGCAATTATTCAGAATAATAATGAGTTTACTATAGTAGTTAATGGCTTGATGAACATTGTTGCCGATGATTATACTGCAATCTTCAACATAGTGCAGGTTGGCGAAACAATTGAAGCTACTGATCAACTGATGGCAAACAGGATTTCTATTTTTAAACAGAAACTTTCTGTTATAGGTTTTGACACCAATGAAGTTAGAATTGATATGATTTCTTTTGTGCCAAGATTTGATATTCAAACGGAGAATAGATTGTTTAGCAAAGCTTATAACGAAGTTCCTGCCGGTTATGAGTTACAGAAAAATATATCCATTCATTTTAAGAAATCTTCGATGCTTGATGCCATCATGACTGCTGCTACTTATGCTGAGATTTATGATATTGTAAAAGTAGATTATTTTGCAACAAATCTGCAGAGAGAACTTGATAGTTTGCGCATTAAATGTTTGAATGAAGTGAAGGCTAAAGTTAAATCTTATGAAAAGATAGGTTTTAAATTAGATACTTTAAAAAAGATAATCTCTGATAATTTTACAACTACATATCCACAAACCAGGTATTTCAACTATTCGGCTTACTCGAGACCTTCATTAAATGCAGCTAAAAAGAAACAGTCTTCTACACCAACCATAAACGAAGTTCCTAAAACGAATACTAAGTTTTATAGTCAGCTAAGTTATGATCTTTATGACCTAGTAATTAACCCGGTAGTTACTGAGCCTGTTATACAGATTTCATATTCTATTTCGGTGAAGTACTTTTTTAAAGAAGAGGAAGAAAAACCTAAGGATAAATATTTTATAATAACTCCTACAGGTGATGTAAAACAATTTCCAAGATAAAGAACTTGCATGCAAGGTGTCTACAAAGAATGTATTTTGTCTTTTACTAATTGTTCGAGTTCTTTTAGTTTTTTGAACTTAAATTCTCTTTTTGAATCTCTGAGTATCCAATAGATTACACCACTTATTAATGCTGCAAAAAAGCACCAAACCGATGTAAGGTATTGTGTAAAGAATATTGCTGTAACCAAACAAGATGAAGCCATCAATATGCCTAATATGTGTGTTCTTTTAATACTCGAAATAAAGAGTGGAGGTATTGTAGCTATCAAATAAATTAATGTGGAAATCATTGACATTGATTTGGGGAAATCATTAACATAGTGTATGTGGTAACATTCTACTTGTGGTGTGACTTGAAACAACAATAAACAGCTTGCATAATAGACGGATAACGCTGAGCCTACTCCGAACAACACCCATAATATGCGTCTTTTCTTTTTGTTTAATTCCATTAATAATACCGAAAGTGGAATTAATGTTGGCCAGAGTACGTCCGCCATTATTAAAAATGTATAGGTTGCAATCTTTTGTAAATAATGATATTGCGGAAATGGTAACGACACCCAAAGTAATCCTTCGGCTAGTTGTTGCAATCCAAAAAACAATGGGATACATGCAAACACCAATTGCGAAGGTTTGTGAACCTTAGTTGCTGTTGCAACGCCTATTGCTAATATTACAACTCCTCCTACAAAACTTGCTTCTGCCGAAAAACACATTATTAATTTCCCTTTCTTTTAGTAAGTATTTAAAGACCGTTACGTTAAAAAATAATTTTCTGTCAAATAATAATTAGTAAAGATACTATAATAAATAGAATATTAACTAATTTAATTTAATGCAACTTTAAATTCAATAGGAATGAAAAAATTAAATTGAATAAACTTTGTAAAGTTTCAGAATTAATAGTTTTAATAGGAATCATAAAAAGATTCCGATTATCTTAAATCCCAAGAGGAATTAGGGTAATTGGTGTCGATTATATCAAATCTTTTTGGGAATTAGTATAAACGGTTTCGATTATATCATCCCGCAAAAAAATACTGTGTAATCGACTCCGATTTTACCATCCCGTTAAAAAATATCGTATAATAGGAGCCGATTATACCATCCCGTTAAAAAATACGCACGAGTCGGGCTCTTTTTGAGATAGTTGCGAAAAGTGAACTTTTGTAAGGTGTTTTGGGATATTTGTAGTCAGATTAACTATTTAATCCACAAAAAATCCAAATCTATTGAATTTAAATTAAGAGTTTTTTAATCAATTAGGTTATGTATTTTATAAATAAAATGATTTTTAAGATTTTATCCGCTAAGTGATGAAAATCACTAAGCGGGAAGGCATTATATATCTTAAATTAAAAAATAATTATTAATTATTAATTTTTAATTGTTAATTGATTTCAACGAACGTAGTTCGATGGAACCAAAACTTTATTGTTTTCCCATTTCCCGACAAGGGATTCAGCTTTAATAACATTATTATCTGTGTCAAGAAATTCACCCTTTTTATTCTTCTTAATCACCATCATCTTCCCGTTAAGGATATTATTAATAATGATTTGCTTTAAACTGTCGGTTGTTAGGATATTGGTATTGTTTTTTATCACAATACCAATATCAATACCTATATTATTATTATAAAGATCCATATCCGAACTTATTTTATCAGGCAAACTACCCTCTTCTTTCCGATTTTTTTTATAATCAAGATAATTCCCCTTTTCGTGAGCAATGCCGAGCTTTAAAGCCTTCTTATTGCTCATATTCTGCGAAAGCATAGCCATCCAAAACGCATGTCTGAAAGCATCTACCTGTCCACCGTCTGCATCGCCGTCCAATATATTTGTTTTTGCTAAACTATCTGAAACCTGGCGAACATATTTAGTTATTTTCCAAGCCTTGCCGGCAACAAATATATGTTTTAGAGCCCAGCATTTTTCGTACCTGCTTACATTCCAAAACTGCTTAAAAGCAGAGGTTTTATTTTGAGATTTAATCCCTGTAAAAGGAATTATTAAAAGCAACAGAAAAAGAATAAAATATTTATGTTTACAAACTATCAAAATGAAATATTGTTAATTACTTTGTCAAAGATACTATAATTTATTTAAACGAAAGTTTTTTATTTTATTTTGCCTTTTGGTAAGAAAAAAATGAGTAGGTTTGTAACAAAATATTGAACGATGATTTTTATAACAAGACGAGAACGGTTTAATGCGGCACATCGCCTATTTAGAGCAGATTATTCTGATGAAAAGAATATGGAAATATTCGGAAAATGTTCAAATCCGAACTGGCATGGGCATAATTATGAATTATTCGTTACTGTTAAAGGTGAAATTAATCCCGAAACAGGCTTTTTAGTAAACCTAAAAGACTTGAGTAAAATTATTCAGATAAAAATAATTGATAAATTTGATCATAAGAATATAAACCTGGAAGTTGAGTTTATGAAAGGGAAACTGGCTTCAACAGAGAATATTGCAAAGGCAATCTTTGAACAACTGGAAGAGGATATTATTAAATTAGGTGCACAATTACATTGTGTTAAAATTTATGAAACCGAAAATAACTTTGTTGAATATTTTGGATAAGAAAGGCAATAATTAATAATTAAAAATTAACAATTAAGAATTTAATAAATAAAGACATTTTAAAATGGATAAAAAAATAATTAAAGAGTGTTTTGATGAACACCATTTGGATGGTTACGAAAAATTAGACCTATATAATCCTGCAACAATAAAAGAAATAGCCGGACATTATTATGAAATACTAAAATTGATTGGTGAAGATCCTGAAAGAGAGGGATTGCATGATACTCCTGTAAGGGTGGCAAAAGCAATGCAATTTTTAACACATGGTTACGATGCGAACCCTGAAAACATCTTAAAGTCAGCTATGTTTAAAGAAGATTATCGTCAAATGGTAATTGTAAAGGATATTGAGATATATTCGATGTGCGAACACCACATGATACCTTTTTTTGGGAAAGCTCATGTAGCCTATATTCCAAACGGCCATATAGTTGGCTTAAGTAAAATACCTAGAGTTGTGGATGCGTTTGCCAGAAGGTTGCAGGTGCAGGAACGTTTAACAACACAGATAAAAGATTGTATCCAAAGTACTTTAAAGCCAATGGGCGTTGCTGTTGTAATTGAAGCCCGACATCTTTGTATGTCGATGCGAGGAATACAAAAACAGAATTCGGTAACTACAACTTCAGACTTTACTGGTGCTTTTCTTACCGAAAAAACCAGAGCAGAGTTCTTACATTTGATTAGTGCTAAATTGGCTTAACAGTTAGCATCTTTTTGGATGAAAAAGTACTTAATCTTCATACTTGTAGCAATAGTTTTTATCTCGCAACTAGCCTTTAAGGAAAATAAATCTATTTACCATAAAGGCTGGGTTGATTTTAATAAAAATGGAAAGAAAGACATTTATGAAGATACCACTCAGCCATTGGAAGCCCGTGTAAATGACTTGTTAAGCCAGATGACTCTGGAAGAAAAGACTTGTCAGCTTGCAACATTATATGGTTATGGGGCGGTGCTTACGGATAGGTTGCC
>JBAXLO010000194.1:0-8801 GCA_037134755.1 Bacteroidota bacterium
AGATATAATAATGGTTTTAGATAGGCACGACCAACTATTTTGTCTATTACGCCGAAAATTTCTATTTTTTTGTTAAAAATAATAAATTGAAAACAATTTTCGTAATTGAGTGTTATAATTTTATCAAAATAGGTATAAGCTTACCTAATTAATAAATTTTAATAAGAAAAGTTATGTTGTTCGACTACGAAATGATCAAAAAATATTATGATGAACTCTCTATAAAATTAGGGAAAGTAAGAGGAGTTTTAAACCGTCCATTAACGTTAAGCGAGAAATTGCTTTATAGTCATTTGTACAACAACAATCTTGAAGCACCCTTAAAAAGAGGTGTGGATTACGTAGAATTTGCTCCAGATAGAGTTGCAATGCAAGATGCTACAGCTCAAATGGCATTATTGCAATTTATGATGGCCGGTAAAAACACTACTTCAGTACCATCGTCAGTTCATTGCGATCATTTAATAATGGCTA
Source organism: Bacteroidota bacterium (assembly GCA_037134755.1). GTDB lineage: Bacteria > Bacteroidota > Bacteroidia > Bacteroidales > JACABE01 > JBAXLO01. The sequence goes on from JBAXLO010000194.1 coordinate 475, forward strand.
AATCAGGCAATGTTGAAGACTTAGCAACAGCTAATGTAACTAATAAAGAAGTATATGATTTCCTAAGTTCAGTTTGCAATAAATATGATATAGGTTTTTGGAAACCGGGAGCAGGTATCATTCATCAGATAGTTTTAGAGAACTATGCATTCCCTGGTGGAATGATGATAGGCACTGATTCGCACACACCAAATGCCGGAGGTTTAGGAATGATTGCAATTGGCGTAGGTGGTGCCGATGCAGTTGATGTAATGTCAGGAATGGGTTGGGAATTAAAGTTTCCTAAACTAATTGGTGTTAAATTAACAGGCAAACTCAATGGCTGGGCTTCAGCAAAAGATATTATCTTAAAAATAGCAGGAATACTTACCGTTAAAGGCGGAACAGGATGTATCGTTGAATACTTTGGTGAAGGTTCTGAATCACTTTCCTGCACAGGAAAAGCAACAATATGTAACATGGGTGCCGAAATAGGTGCAACATGCTCTGTATTTGCTTATGATGAAGCGATGGAGAAATATCTGAAAGCTACAGGCAGAGAAGAAGTAGCAATATTAGCTGGAAATAACAAAGAAAATTTAAAGGCAGATATAGAAGTTTATGCTGAACCAAACAACTATTACGATCAAGTAATTGAAATTAATTTAACTGAATTAGAACCTTATATTAATGGTCCTTTTACACCGGATTTAGCCACACCGATTTCTCAAATGAAAGAAGTTGCTGTTAAGAATGGCTGGCCTTTAAAAATAGAAGTTGGATTAATAGGTTCATGCACCAATTCATCATACGAAGATATTTCAAGAGCAGCATCAGTTGTTAAAGATGCAGTTGAAAAGAAATTAACTGCTAATTCAGAGTTTACAATTACGCCAGGTTCAGAACAGATAAGAGCAATCTCTGAAAGGGATGGTTATTTTGAAATCTTTAATAAAATTGGTGGAAAGATATTTGCTAATGCATGTGGTTCATGTATTGGCCAGTGGAGTAGGGAAGGAGCTGAAAAAGGCAAAACAAATACTATTATACATTCCTTTAACAGGAATTTTGCAAAGCGTGCTGATGGTAATCCTAATACACATGCTTTTGTAGCTTCACCAGAAATAGTTACTGCATTAGCAATTGCAGGCGACCTTACTTTTAATCCATTAACAGATACTTTAAAAAATGCTGATGGTGTTGAGGTTAAACTTGCCGAACCAAAAGGATACGATTTACCACCTCAAGGTTTTGGTGTAGTTGATAATGGTTATCAGAAGTCTTCTCAAGTGGGTACAGAAGCTGCTGTTATTATTAATCCAAAGTCTGACAGATTACAAAACTTAACTTCTTTTGAAGAATGGGATGGTAATGATTTTATCAACCTTCAGTTATTGATAAAGGCTAAAGGTAAATGCACCACAGATCATATCTCTATGGCAGGTATCTGGCTTAAATATCGTGGACATCTTGAAAACATTTCAAATAACTATATGATAGGTGCTGTTAATTATTTTAATGATAAAACAAATTGTATAATCAATCAATTAACTTCTCAGTATGACACAGTTCCTGAAGTTGCAAAAGCATATAAGAATGCAGGTTTAGGGTCTATAGTAATTGGAGAAGAAAACTTTGGAGAAGGTTCATCAAGAGAGCATGCAGCAATGGAACCAAGATTTCTTAATGTTAAAACTGTATTGGTTAAATCATTTGCACGTATTCATGAAACGAATCTAAAGAAACAAGGAATACTTGCACTTACTTTCTCTGATAAAGAAGATTACAATAAAATTCAGGAAGGTGATAAGCTTAACATCCTAGGCCTAAAAGATTTTTCGGAAGGTAAACAACTTATAGTTGTAATAAATCATTCTAATGGAACTTCTGATAAGATTATGGCAAATCATACTTATAATGCTTCTCAAATAGAGTGGTTCAAGAATGGTGGAGCTTTAAACTTAATAAGAAAATCAAATCAAAATAATAATAACTAAAACTATTTGCAAACATGGAAAAAGAATCAAGATTTAAAAAAGAAGATTTAATGGACTTTGTTGTCCGTTATATGTCAAAACTTGGAGTGCCTGCTGAAGATGCTAAAATAGTAGGTGATGTATTAATTTCTGCTGACTTAAGAGGTGTTGAATCTCACGGTTTATTACGTTTAGGTTCTTATTATGGAAGCAGAATAAGTAAAGGATTTATTGATCCAACAACTCCTTATAAGATTATTTCTGAAACTCCTTCAACTGCATTAATTGATGGTGGAAATGGTTGTGGACAAGTTGTTTCTTTTAAAGCTATGAATATGGCAATTGAAAAGGCCAAGCATTCAGGTCTAGCTGCAATTACAGTTAGAAATAGTAATCACTATGGTATTGCAGGCTTTTATTCAATGATGGCTCTTCAACATGGTATGATTGGTCTTAGTATGACTAATTCACAGCCTCTTGTTGCTCCAACTTATGGAAGAACAGCAGTAATGGGAACAAACCCAATTAGTGTTGCAGCGCCATCACAGGAAGAGCATCCTTATGTTTTAGATATGGCTACAAGTGCTGTTGCTTATGGTAAGATTCAATTGTATGATAAGAAAAATGAAAAGATACCTTTAGGTTGGGGGATTGATGAAGACGGTCATGTTACCGATGATCCAACTAAAATAAAACCGGGTGGACATGGTGCTTTACTTCCTTTAGGTGGTATGGATATTACAGCAGGCTACAAAGGTTTTGGTTTATCAATATTAGTAGAAATCTTATGCTCTATATTGTCTGGTGGAAGTTTCCTTACTCAGGTTGGTTCTCCATCAAGTCCTGATCCAACAGGTGTAGCACATTTCTTTATGGCAATTAATATAGAAGCATTCAGGCCATTGGTTGATTTCAAACTTCAACTAGATGATATGATTAGATTATTAAAGAATTCTCCTTTAGCTGTTGGTAGAGATGAGATTCTAGTTGCAGGTCAAAAAGAATTTGATTATGCAGAGTATAACAAAATAAATGGTGTTCCACTTATTCAACCAATTGTTAACGATCTATTAAAAGAAGGCGAAAAAGTTGGAGTATTATTCCCAATAGAAAAAGCTTTAAATCACAATTAAAATAAAACCAAAAAAATGACAGCAGAAAAGATCACAATTAAAGATGGAAAATTAACAGTTCCTGATTATCCAATCATTCCTTTTATTGAAGGTGATGGAACAGGTGTTGACATCTGGAAAGCATCTATTAGAGTTTTTGATGCAGCAGTTGAGAAAGCATATGCCGGAAAGAAGAAAATCTCATGGAAAGAAGTTCTTGCAGGTGAAAAAGCATTTAATCAAGTTGGTAGTTGGTTACCTGAAGAAACTTTAGCTGATTTTAGAGAATATCTAGTTGGAATCAAAGGACCTTTAACTACACCAGTTGGCGGAGGCATGCGTTCGCTGAATGTTGCTTTACGTCAGGAGTTAGATTTATATACATGCTATCGTCCTGTTCGTTATTTTAAAGGAGTTCCAAGTCCTGTGAAACAACCTGAAAAAGTAAACATGATAATCTTCAGAGAAAACACTGAAGATATTTATGCAGGTATTGAATTTATGAACGGAACACCTGAAGCTGAAAAAGTTAAGAGATTTTTGATTGATGAAATGAATGTTAAATCAATTAGATTTCCTAAGACTGCTTCTATTGGTATTAAACCGGTTTCGTTAGAAGGTTCAGAAAGATTAATCCGTCAGGCTATTAAATTAGCTATAGAAAGGAAACTACCTTCTGTAACTTTAGTACATAAAGGCAACATTATGAAGTTTACTGAAGGTGCTTTTATGAAATGGGGTTATGAATTAGCGGAACGTGAATTTGCTAATGAAGTATTTACATGGCAACAATATAATAAAATAGCTAAAGAACAAGGCGAACAAGCAGCTATCAATGCTCAAAGTGATGCTGAAAAAACAGGTAAAGTTATTGTTAAGGATTGTATCGCTGATGCTTTTCTACAACAGATATTAACAAGACCTAATGAATATTCAGTAATTGCTACTTTAAACCTTAATGGTGATTATATTTCAGATGCTTTAGCTGCTATTGTGGGTGGTATCGGAATTGCACCGGGTGCTAATATTAATTATGAATCAGGTCATGCTATTTTTGAAGCTACTCATGGTACTGCTCCTAAATATGCAGGTTTAGATAAAGTTAATCCGGGTTCAGTAATTCTTTCAGGAGCTTTAATGTTCGAATATATGGGGTGGTTTGAAGTTGCTGACTTAATCTATTCCGGTATCGAAGAAGCTATTCATCAAAAGAAAGTCACTTACGATTTCCATAGATTAATGGATGGTGCAACATTATTAAAGACATCAGAGTTTGCTGATGCTATTATTTCAAATATGTAATTTAACATTTTAAAATTAAAATATATGGATACAAATAGTTTTATGGCTAACTTAGAGGAATCTGTTAAAAAAGCCTGTGTTATTGACAAAGAATATTATGAAAAGTTTGATGTTAAAAGAGGTTTAAGAAACAAAGATAAGACAGGTGTATTAGCAGGTTTAACCAATGTTGGTGATGTTGTTGGATATAAAAAAGAAGGTGACAGAGTTTTACCTGTACCTGGAAGATTATTATACAGAGGTATTGAAATTGAAGATTTAGCTAATGGTTTTAAAGGAGACAATCGTCATGGGTTTGATGAAACTGTTTTCTTGCTTCTTACCGGAAAACTACCTTCAAGAGAAGAACTTCTTATTTTTACTGAACACATGGCTCAGTTAAGGAAATTACCTGATTCTTTTATTAAGAACATGATTTTATCAATGAAAGGCAGAGATGTTCTTAACATGTTAGCTCGTTCTATTCTTGGTCTTTATACTTTAGATTCAAGAGCTGAGGATTTGTCAGTACATAATATGATTGAGCAAACTTTAAATATTATTGCTAAATTCCCAACAATTATTGCGTATGCTTATCAGGCAATGAGTCATGCTTACCAAGGCAAGACCTTATCTATTCGTTATCCTGATCCTAATATGAGTACTGCCGAAAACTTCCTTTATTTAGTTAAAGGTGGTAATGGTCGTTATTCAAAACTAGAAGCTGATCTTTTAGACCTTGCTTTAGTATTACATGCTGAACATGGTGGTGGTAATAACTCAACTTTTACTATGCGTGTTACCAGTTCGAGCGAAACTGATATTTATTCTTCTATTACTTCTGCTATTGGTTCGTTAAAAGGACCTTTACATGGTGGTGCTAATATCAAAGTATTAGAAATGATGGAAGATATGAAACGCAATCTTACTGATTGGAAAGACGAAGCTGAAGTTAAAGAATATATAATTAAGATACTTAATAAAAAAGTAAATGATTATAGTGGTAAGATTTACGGTATTGGTCATGCTGTTTACACAGTTTCTGATCCAAGAGCTATTCTTTTAAGAGAAAGAGCAAGGGATCTAGCAATTGAAAAAGGGAAAATAGAAGAGTTTGAACTTTATGAACTTGTAGAAAAACTAGCTCCTAACACTTTTGCTGAATATAAAGGCAATGGTCCTGATCAACAAACATGTATTAACGTTGATTTCTATTCAGGCTTTGTTTACTCTTGTATTGGTGTGCCTAAGGAATTATTTACACCATTATTTGCAATGGCTAGAGTTGCCGGCTGGTGTACTCATAGAATTGAAGAGCTAACATTCTCTGCTAAAAGGATTATCCGTCCTTCTTATAAAAATGTTTATCCAAATCAAGAATATATTCCAATAATGGAACGTTTATAAATTTTAATTACTAATTTTGCAGTCTTAATTTTTTAAAATCATATAAAATGAAAGAGTTTAGTGATAACAGTCTGGATCAAGCTTATATTCACGAATTAAATGGCGATCTTAAAGAAGCCGTTGCTATTTTTGAAGCTAAATTAGAAGAGTTTCCCGAAAGTACACACTTGTTGATGGAAACCGCAAGTTTATATTATATTCTTGGAGATATGAATATGTGTATCTGCACATATAAAAGAGTTTTAAAACTCAAACCTGATAGTATATTTGTATATTATCGTATGGGTGTTGCTATGTATCGTGCTACTTATTTTACTCAAGCTGTTGAAGCATTTGTAAAAATAGTAGAATCCGGAAAGCACATGCCAATGACCTATTTATGGATGGGTTTAGCTTATTATCATCTTGGTAAAGAAGAAGAAAGTATCGATTGTTACAGGAAATTACTTGAATTATGTCCTGATACAACAATGGGTAACTATTATTTAGGTATAGCCCTTAAAGCTAGTGGAAGATACGATGAAGCATTGCCTCATTTCGAAAAACTTGTAAATGAAAACAACCCTCATGTATCTGCTCATTATCATTTAGGACGTACTTATATGCGTACTTTTAATTATGATTTGGCTAAAGAAGAATTCAGAAAAGTTCTTCAATTAGATCCTCATAATAATAATGCACAAGAAATGTATGATTATATTTGTGATGACCATTCTTTTTAATAAGAATCGGGGTTAATCAAGTATAATTATCTTTGTTAAAATATTAAGCCTAACTCCTTATTGGGGTTAGGCTTTTTTGTATTATATTCTTAATGGTAATACTGTCGACAACTCCATACAACCTGTTTATCGGTTCGCACAACCAGTTGTCCGGTTTGCACAACCAGTTGTTCGGTTCGCACAACCAGTTGTCCGGTTTGCACAACCAGTTGTCCGGTTCGCACAACCAGTTGTCCGGTTCGCATAACCAGTTGTTCGGTTCGCACAACTAGTTGTCCGGTTCGCACAACCAGTTGTTCGGTTCGCACAACTAGTTGTCCAGTCCGCACAACCGGTTGTCATTTTAACTTAATTAATTGTTTTGTTAATGTAAATTGTAGTTCAAATCATATAACATATAGATTATATGGATTAAATATTAGTTGTGATTGCGTAATCTATTTTGAGAAGTAATAACAAGAATCTATCCAAATTTTATTGTTAAATATTTGAGATATTCTTGTTATTAACTTTCAAAATGAAGAATTATTAGCGATCGAAGCACATTAAATTCTTTAATAAAAATAAATCTTATAATAAATCACTTTGGTAAGAAGCTTTTTTATACTTTTGCAAACAAAATAAATCATTACACACAAACCATTCATAAAAATGTATAAAGACAAGCAAATATTTGATTTAATAGATCAAGAACGTAATCGTCAGATGCACGGTTTAGAGTTAATTGCTTCAGAAAATTTCGTTAGCGAACAAGTTCTCGCTGCAATGGGTTCGGTTCTTACCAATAAATATGCCGAAGGTTACCCGGGCAAACGTTATTATGGCGGTTGTCAGATAGTAGATCAAACCGAGCAGTTGGCTATCGACAGAGCTAAAGAATTATTTGGTGCTGAGTGGGCTAATGTTCAACCACATTCAGGTGCACAAGCTAATATGGCTGTGTTTGTTGCCTGCTTAAAAATAGGTGATACCTTTATGGGATTAGATCTTGCTCATGGTGGTCATCTTTCTCATGGTTCGCCTGTAAACTTCTCTGGTATCAACTACAAAGCAGTTGCTTACACTGTAGAAGAAGATACCGGCTTGATTAATTATGATAAGATGGAAGAAGTTGCTTTGCGCGAACAACCTAAACTTATAATAGCAGGTGCTTCAGCTTATTCACGCGATTGGGATTATGCTCGTATGAGAGCTATTGCTGATAAGATTGGCGCTATATTAATGGCTGATATTGCACATCCTGCAGGTTTAATTGCTAAAGGTGTTTTAAACAATCCGGTTCCTCATTGTCATATCATAACTACCACTACACACAAGACTTTAAGAGGTCCAAGAGGTGGTATGATATTGATGGGCAAAGATTTCCCAAATCCTTGGGGCTATACTACTCCAAAGGGCGAAATTAAGATGATGTCTGCTTTATTAGATTCTGCAGTCTTCCCAGGTGTACAAGGTGGTCCATTAGAACATGTTATAGCTGCTAAAGCTGTTGCTTTCGGCGAAGCTTTAACTGATAGCTACAAAGAATATATCGATCAAGTAAAGAAGAATGCTAATCTTATGGCTAACTTATTTACTGCAAAGGGATACAAAGTTATTTCAGGTGGTACTGATAATCATTTAATGTTAATTGATTTAAGAAGCAAGTTCCCTGAAATTACAGGCAAGCTTGTTGAAAACACTTTAGTAAAAGCTGATATCACAATCAATAAGAATATGGTTCCTTTCGATAGCCGCTCACCTTTCCAGACTTCGGGTATAAGAGTTGGTACAGCTGCTATCACAACCAGAGGTTTAAAAGAAGAGCACATGAGTATTATTGTTGATTTAGTTGATGAGGTTATTTCTAA
>JBAXLO010000195.1:0-8787 GCA_037134755.1 Bacteroidota bacterium
TTAGCAGCCAACTCGTCAATTTCGCCCAAACGCATTGATACAGGAGTGTTTGTCATGTACCAAAATTACAATAAATTGAATTATTAGTCGAAAACTCATTAAGTGGTTTTGAGTGAACAGTTATTGTAGCGGAATTACTATCAATACAACCTGAACTATTAGCAATCAAAACAACATGAAACTGCGTATCATTACAAGCATTATTATTAATAAAAGTCTGAATAAAAGGTGTAGTTAAAACAGATGAATTCCCATTCCCAAATTTCCATATATAAGTATTGTAATTAAGACTATCAGTTTGATTAGTAAATTGTATATTTAATGGAGTACAACCTGAATTAAAATTTTCTGTAAATAAAGAATGTGGTTTAAATTTAACATGAATAGTCATTGTAGTATCTGATGGACAATTATATTGATTGTTTACAGAAAGATTGACCTGATAAACACCAGATGTATTATATATATGCTGCGGATTAGTTAATAAACTAATAGAACTACTATCACCAAAATCCCAAATATAATTTGTAATATCATTTAGAGGACACGAAAAACTAACTATCTGCTCAGCACAAGGAAAATCAATAAAAGTAATAACAGGCTTAGCGTAAGGAAGAACTCTAATTGTGTCACTTCGTGTTGTATCATAACTACATCCATTTGTAACAACAAGAGTGGTAATATAATTACCAGGATTTTGATATTGATGATCAGGATTATGAGAATTACTTACATTTCCATCACCAAAATTCCAGAAAGAAGTTGTATTAGCAGTAGAGTAATTAGAGAATTGGACATGAAGAGGCACACAACCTTTTAATGTATCAATACCCATAAAAGCATTTACCGTATTAGGAAAAACATGAATTTGTTTAATAAGAGTATCTGAACCACAAGCATTAATTGCAATTAGTTCTACATTATAAATTGTGTCATTAATACCTGTATAGAAAAAAGCATGAGCAATTTGATGACCAAAAATGATATTTTTAATTACAGGAGAACCATCACCAAAATTCCATTTTAAAGTATCAGGCAAACCTCTTATTGTATCAATAAATTGGATAGTAAGAGGTGAACAACCCCAAGATTGAGATATCCCGAAATCAACTTTAGGTTTAGGCTTAACAACAATAGTATCAAATTTAATTACGGAACCACATATATTTGATGTAGTAAGTTTTATAACATAAGTAGTATCATAATCTCCTTGAGGATATGTAATACTAAAAGGTCCATTCAAAGAAGTAATATTACCAATGCCTAAATTCCATAAATAGTTCGTATTATATCCTGAAGATTGATTCTGTATCGTAACATCTAACGGTGAGCATCCTTGATAAGTTGATAATGTGAAATCTGAAATAGGTAACTGTACTATATGAATAATACTTGAAATAGAGTCTTTGCATTGATAAGGTGAAGTAGCTATAAGTTTTATATTATAATATCCTTGAGCATTATAAATATGAAATGGAGAAACAAGTGTAGAATAATTCCCATCACCAAAATTCCATAGATATGATTGTCCATTTGTTGTATTATTAGTAAATTGAACATTTGATGTAAATTTACATGCTAAACTATCATTGTTAAATTGTACATCAGGATTGGGATAAATTGTTATAATCTTAGTAATTGTATTTGAAATATTGTTTGTATTAGTTATTGTTAGGGTTACAATATAATTTCCTGGAGAAAGATATGTATGAATTGGATTTTTAATGTTAGATGTATCTCCATCGCCGAATTCCCAATGCCAGTTATTTATAATACCTGTAGTATTAATTGAAGAATCTGTGAAATTTATTGGCAATCCAATACAAACATTTGATGAGTTAAAGTTTACAATAGGTAAAGGATTAACAGTAACTGAATGAACTATTGTATCTCTACAACCTGTACTATCTGATATAACAACTAATCTAATCTTGTATATACTGTCGATAACACCTGTATTTGTAAAAGTAATTGATGGATTAAGCAAATTAGATAATTGTCCATTATTAAAATCCCATGAATAAGTCAATGGAATTGGATATGATTGATTAGTAAAATTAACATTTAATGGATGCCCTCCTGCTGAAGGATTAGAACTAAACTTAGCAACTGGATTTATAATAGTATTAAATGTTAATTGAAAAGTATCAGACTGGCATTCATGAATATTAGATGCAATTAACTTAATAATTACAGAATCATTTTCATTATATATAGTATACCCTGGAAATTCATTTCCTATCCCTATTAAATTGTTATTAACATACCATTTCATAGTATCATTAGCATCTAAATATAATTGTGGGTTTATAATTGTATTTGTTAATACAAAAGGGGCACATGATAATTGAATTAATGGAGAAAAATATGCTTTTGGATTAGGATGAATTATTATATTTTTAATTGTTGTATCTTTACAACCGTGTAATGTTGAAGCGATTAAACTAACTTGATAAATTGAATCTGTTATACCTGTATTAGTATAATTTGAAGAAGTATTCTGTAAATTAGACACACCTCCATTTCCAAAATCCCAATAAAAAGTCATTGTTGAGATATCTTCTCCATTATTAGGATTACTTGTGTTTGTATATAATTCTGTTAAAACAGAACAAGTATCTGTATTTGATGTTGTAAAGTTAACATTAGGATTAGGATATATTTTTATAAAATGTGTTATCGTATCCTTGCAGCTATTAGAATTAATTGCAGTAAGCAATATCTTATAATATAAATATGTAATTGAATTATTAACTGGTAAAGATATTGTTGGAGAAAATGATAAAGGTGTTGTTATAGTTATATTAGTAGTAGGAAGTACTGACCAATTATATGACGAAGAATATAAAGAAAAATTTATAGGTGTAATCTGTAAAGGACTACAACCAACACTGTCTATTACATATTTAGCTACTGGTCTTGAGAATACTTTAACATTTTTAATAAGAGTATCTTTACACCCATCTACACTTGAAACAATAAGTCTAATTAAATAAATCGAATCTATGCCGGATTGATTATCTAAAAATGTTAAAGTAGGATTTGAAGCAATAGGATTAGAGATAATTACATTTGAAGAATTTAAAACATTCCATAAATAAGTTGTAATACCTTTTGAAATACTAATATTATTAATATTGATAACTGCCGGAGCACATACTGAGTCATCGCTAAATAAAAAATCTGCTTTTGGTTTTGGATAAACTATTAGAGAATGTATAATTGTATCTGAACAACCAGATGAACTAACAGTTGCTTTTAATTTTACACTGTAAGCTGTATCAATATAATTACTATTATTCACATAATTCATTATAGGATTCAAAAAAGTACTAAATTGATTATTCCCAAAATCCCAAAGATAATTTAAAGGTGTTGGAGTAGATTGATTTTGGAACAATACTTCTAGAGGATGACAACCTGAAGTAGGTTGAATAAAAGATGCTTTAGGTAATGGTGATACAATAATCCTATAATCTATAAAATTGCCTAAACAACTATTAGCTGATGTTGATATATGGTAAACTATAGAATCAGTAAACGTTCCAATATTAGTTAGTAATTGTATTGGTATTTGATTTGTACCACTAGATATAAAACCTGTAATGGCTCCGCTATGAATAACATTCCAATTAAAAGTAGTATTTATTACATTTGATGTTAAATTTATTAAAGAGCTTGAATTACCGGAACATATATATTGATCTAAAGAACTATTAGTTATAGTTGGTGTGGGTTTTATATTAATTGAAGACAGCGAACTAATACCACTACAACCATTAGAAATTGGAGTAACTATATAATTTAAAACTCCAGAAACACTTGAATTATTCAAAAGCAATAGTTTAGGAACATTACCAGTCCCTAAAGGAATAAAACCACTTATAGAAACAGGAGCAGAAGCAATCCAATTATAAGTAGTTCCATTTATATTAGAAGAAAAGCTTAATATTGATGTAGAATCTCCTGAACATATAGTTTGTGTTTGTGGAATGATTGATATAATAGGTTTTGGCTTTACTTCGACAGGAACAGTTATTGAGTTCCCACTACAACCACCAATAGAAGGCGTAATAACATAATAAACAGTATCAATAACAATCAAAGTCGAATTAACAACTTGTGAGATCTGATTACCTGTGCCAGGAGAACATCCAGAAATACCAGAAGGGACATTAATAATCCAATTGAAAGTCGTACCTGTTGAAGAGGATGAAATATCTATCTGTGTATTTGTTCCACTACAGATTGATTCATTATTTGGCGTAGCAACCACATTGGGTGTAGGATAAATAGAGATATTATAGTTTATTGGAATTCCTAAACATGAATTAAATACTGGAGTTATTGTAATTAATCCGGTTATTATATTTGATGTTAGATTTGCAGGAGCTATCCATGAAAGTATATTTCCACTACCTGTAAGAGCTAACCCTATGTTGCTATTACTATTTGTCCAATTAATTGTAGAATTTGATGGATTACTTATAAATATTTGACTAGGTATTATTCCTCCAGAACATACTGCAATATTAGTAACTGTATTAATAGTTGCAGACTGTTTAATAAGAACATTAAAACTAGTTGAATTGCCGATACAACCATTTAATGTAGGTGTAACATTAATTATTCCTGAAATATTGTTTCCTGAAATATTTTGAGGAGCAATCCAACTAGAGATAGTTCCAGACCCAGATGAACCTAGACCAATTGCAATATTATTGTTTGTCCATGAATATATTGAGCCCACTGGATTACTTGTAAAGTTTCCAATATTTATAGTATCACCCGGACAAAAAGTATAATTTGAAATATTATTTACAGTTGGTGTTGGTTTTATTTGAATAAGAAAATTCTTTGGCAAACCTATACAACCATTTAAAGAAGGTATTACTGTAATTGTTCCATTAATTGAAATACTTGAATTATTTTGAGGAGCAATCCAACTAGCTAAATTACCTATGCCATTAGCTAGAATCCCAATTGAAGTATTTGAGTTTGTCCAAGTATAATTTGCACCAGTAGGTAAACTAGAAAAGTTACCTATATTTATAAATGAACTTGGGCAAGCACTGATATCACTTACAGAATTAATAGTAGGTGTTGGTTTAATATTAATTATAAAACTTGTATTTGCTCCAAAACAACCATTATTTATTGGTGTAACATTAATTATTCCTGTAATATTTAATCCTGTGTTATTTGAAGGTGCAATCCAGTTTGAAATATTACCTATACCTGTAGCGGCAAGACCTATTAAGGTATCTGTATTGGTCCATGAAAAAGTAGAATTAACAGGATTTGCAATAAAACCACCAACACTAACTGTCTGACCTGGACAAATATTGATATTAGAAATTGAACTAATTACAGGAGATGGTTTTACTATAACTTTAAAACTCATTGGATTTCCTCCACAGCTATTAATATAAGGAGTTACTGTGATAATACCTATAATATTAGCTCCACTTATATTCAATGGTGCTATCCATGATGTTATATTACTACTGCCAATATTTCCCAATCCTATTGATGTATTAGAGTTAGTCCAAGAATAAATTATATTTGAAGGAATGCTAACAAAGTTACCAATATTAATTAAAGCACCTGAACATACAGAAACATCTGGTATCTGATTTAATACAGGAATAGGTAAAATAGTTATGGTAAAAATCATAGGATTACCAATACATGAATTTAATGTTGGTATTACTGTAATAGTACTTACAATAATAGAACCAGTTGAATTATTAGGTGCTAACCAATTTGAAATATTACCAGAACCACTTGCTAATAGGCCAATATTAGTATTTGTATTAGTCCAGATAATTTGTGCATTAGTAGGATTTGATAAAAAATTCCCTAAATTTATTAATTGTCCTGAACAAACTGTAATATTAGATATTTGAGTTAAGGATGGTTTTGCATAAATTGTAATCATAAAAGATATTGTCATACCATAACAGCCATTAAAATAAGGAGTAACAGTAATTGTACTAATTATGTTTGTTCCGGTATTATTCTGAGGAGCTGTCCAATCTAGAATATTTCCATTCCCACTATTTGCTAAACCTATAGATGAATTAGAATTTACCCATGAAAAAGTTGCACCCATAGAGGTACTTACAAAATTACCAATTGATATGATATTACCTGGACAAACTTCAATATTTGATTTAGTAGTAATTAGAGGTAATGGATTAACGACAATATTTTCTAAAATTATACTGTCACCACAACTATTAGAAGCTTTAATAGAATAATTAAATATACCAGATGAATTATAAAATATAGAACCAGGGGTGGAATTTGTAGAGGAAGATGGTATTCCATTAGGAAAACTCCATAAATAAGATATTATATCGTTACATGATGTAAATGTTGCAAAAGGTGTTATAGCACTTCCTGCACAAATAATTGAAGATGTAGTATTATTAGTTATAAAAGGTTTTGATCTTACAGTAATGAATCTACTAATAGTATCAGGAGGTGTACAACCATTTTCAACTTTTAGTAATATCTGATAATAACCGGGTTCGTAAAATACAACCTCAGGGTTTAGAGTAGTATCAGTAGTATTATTAATATAAGTATAATAATTTGTTGATAAAGCACAAGTTGAAGATAGTGAAGTAATCTTCCAAGTATATTTAACATTGCCACACAAATTAGAAGCACTAGATTGATTAATTAAATACAATGTATCAGGTTTACATAAAACAGAATCACTAATAACGAATTTAGAAATAGGAATTGGAGAAATACAAACTGTTTTTGTAACAATACTATCTCCACAATGATTACCAGTAAATAACTTAATAGTATAGATTCCAGAGCTAATAAAATTTAAAGTTAAAACACCTGAACCCCAAGTTGTAGTATCATTTGTTGGAAAAAGGTTACCAAGTTTACCTGATTGAATTATCCATCCTGTATCAGGTGTAACTTCCCAATTTCTTTTATAAGTTAATACAGGTAATGAAACTACATTAGGGATATAACAACTTAACTTAGTACTATCATAGAAGGAAATTTGTGAATTCACACAAACACTTGAAGAAGGAGAAAGTCCCATTCCCGTAATAGGTTTTGAAGAAATATTTATAGGTGTAACAGTAACACCTGTTGCGCCACAAGGATTTTGTGCAGTAATTGTAATTTGAAATGAATTAGGATAAGTTTCTAAACCACTATAGCTAGTAACTCCACAAGAATATTTATCAAATGTATGTGTATAACTAGATGGCGGTAAATCAGGTAATGAAGGTTGATAAAACACAGTATCCGGTGAACCATCATTGATAGATATAGTATATTTAGTTCCGGGGGGGTTAGCTCCTCCTTGAGAATTGATATAATAAATAGGAAAAACAAAAGTTTGAGGCAAGCATCCTATCGTAGCTCCCGGATTCCCGAGACTTATTGCAGGATTACCTCCATTAAAAACGCTATAATCATTTGTTGTAACACAACCGTCTTGACCTGTAACAATAATGTGTATGTTAAATGAACCTAAATTAGTATATGTATGATTTGCTGTATCATTAATCATGGAACTATTGATATAATTAGTGGTATTATCACCCCAATCTATATAATAAGATGCATTGGTTAATTTTGTTGTTGATGTATTAGTTACTACAAGATTAAAAATATTATATATACCACCAACAGCACAATGAGTAAAAGCAGGAGAACTTACCCAATCCATTAATTGAGCACTTGGATTTTTTTTAACTGTAACCGGAATAATAGTATCATGTGAACATCCTAGTGTTAAATAATAAACTGTTAATTTAACATTAAAGTTAATATTCCCATCTCCAATTAAATTACTATAAGTATGTGAAGGATTCTTTGATATTGAAGTTGTATTATCTCCAAAATCCCACAAATATTTCACTCCTGTTGTAGGAGTAGATAGATTTGTGAAATGTATAGTTGTTCCAGAACATGAATTATTTGGAGTAAAAGTAAAATTAGGTGATATCTTTTGAAAAACATGAACATTCTTAGTTATAGATACCACACATCCATTATCAATAGAATCTATTAATTGTAAAAGCCAGTTTCCCGTAGAAGTCCAATTAATATTTATCTGATTTGAATCTTGTCCATCATTTATTACTCCCCCACCCGATAATAACCAATTATAATTATGACCAGATTGATTTATTACAGAATATGAAATATTTGTATCACCTTGACAGATGCTATCCGTAAAGAAATTCCAAATCGGATTAGGATTAGGTGATAGATTTATATTTATTGAAGAAGTATATGTATTATTTAAAGAGTCAGTTACGTTAAGTGTAAAAATATCAGATTGTAAAATCAAGACATTAATAATAGAATCATTAATTAATGTAAAATTAGAATTTGATGACCAATTATATATAAGACTTCCTTGTGAACCAGAAATGTGAGCATAAATATTCGTAGATAAGTTTATACAACCTACCGTATCATCAGCTGATAAACTAACAGTAATTTGTCCTATTCCCAATTTCGTAATTACTATTAAAACAAATAATAAATATAATTTTTTCATAATAGTATAAGTGCTGTATTTCTAGCTATTAACACAAGTTTTACATAACATTATATTATATAATTTCATAATACAAAAGTAATTCCATTTATTTAAACAATTGTTACATAATTAATATTAAATGTTATAAAATTTACATATAACTTTTAATAATATATTTTTATCCATTTAAAAATAATTCTAAAAAGATATATGTATTGATAGATATATTTAATACTTACTATCATCATATTATT
>JBAXLO010000196.1:0-8724 GCA_037134755.1 Bacteroidota bacterium
GAAGACCTTCCCTTCACACATGAAGACCTTCCCTTCACACACGAAGACCTTCCCTTCACACACGAAGACCTTCCCTTGACAAAGGAAGACCTTCCCTTACTTTTGGAAGGTTTTTATGATGAAAATTATTGAATATACTTGCATAATGAGTTCAATTTCATAATTTAACATCATATTGGCATCTTAAAACAAAATTA
Source organism: Bacteroidota bacterium (assembly GCA_037134755.1). Classification (GTDB taxonomy): domain Bacteria; phylum Bacteroidota; class Bacteroidia; order Bacteroidales; family JACABE01; genus JBAXLO01. The sequence continues at coordinate 198 of JBAXLO010000196.1, forward strand.
TTATTATTAATAAGAAGTAAAACCTATTTAAATTGTTTAGATACTTTTGTAAATCTAATTGTTTCTAAAACCAATAGGTTTAATATCTTACTAAAAGTCTAATAGTCTGGACTTCTAAACGCCTTTTTATTTAGAAATAGAAATTGGCTTATCATAGTCAGCCATCTTTTTATAAGGCTTTTTACCCATAAAGAACTCTATAGTACCACCTGTAGTAATATCTTTATGCGTAATATAAGTCTTAGTGTAAGGCTTACCGTTTAATAGTATCTTCTGAATATAAATATTATCACCACCTGCATTATTGGTAATAACTTTAAATTGCTTGCCATTAGCCAGATTAATAGTTACTTTCTCTAACTGTGGCGAACCAAAACAATACACACTATTGGCAGGATTAACAGGATAAAAACCTATAGAACTAAACAGATACCATGCCGACATCTGTCCGCAATCTTCATTGCCGGAATAGCCTGATTGATTATCATTATACAATTCATTCATAACTTTGGCACAATAGTATTGTGTTTTCCAGGGCTGCCCAACAAAATCATACAAATAAGCAATATGATGACTAGGTTCATTACCATGAGCATACTGTCCGATAAAACCAGACGCATTTCCATTAATATCTTCGGGTTTGGCTTGCAAAGTAAAGAAAGTATCGAGCTTTTGTGCAAACTTATCTTTTCCACCCATCAAATCAACAAAACTATTCACATCCTGAGGAACATACCAAAGATATTGCCACGCATTACCTTCAGTAAAAGGGAAACCGCCATTGCCACCATAAGCAAGAGGATTGAAAGGGTTAATCCAATTGTTTTTACTATCTTTAGCTCTAAAGAAACCAATGCTTTTATCAAAAAGATTCTTATAACTCTCCGAACGTTTCAAAAAGTAATTATAATCCTCTATATTACCCATACTCTTAGCCATTTGAGCAACACACCAATCATTATAAGCAATCTCTAAAGTAATAGAAACAGATTGCGTTTGAATATCTTCAGGAAAGAATCCATATTTATCTAACACATTAAAAGGAGCATTTTTATGAGAAGTAATCGAAGACATCTTTACAGCTTCATAAGCCAATTTATAATCAAAGCCCGTAATACCTTTAAAATACGCATCCACAATAACCGGAATGGCATGATTACCTATCATACAATAAGTATCGGTGCCCCACAACTGCCAGATAGGCAAATAACCATAAGATTTATACTGACGCAACATTGAATTAATAAAACCAGCAACCCTGTCTTCTTTAATTAAGGTATAAAGAGGATGTGCAGCACGGTAAGTATCCCAAAGTGAGAACGTACTGTAATGCTTTTTATCAGGAGCATTTTGCAAACTATTATCAGTACCTAAGTAATTTCCATTAACATCAGCAATATTATTCGGTTGAATAAACATATGATACATGCCGGTATAGAAGATTCTTTTTTGCACTTCAGTTCCATTAATATCAACACATGATAATTCTTTGTTCCAAGCTTTACTTGCTGCAAAATAAACGTTTTCGAAATTGAAATCTTTAATCTCAGCATCCAGATTCTCTTTAGCACCTTGGGCAGAAACAGACGAAATACCTACTTTAACTATTAAAGGTTTGTCATTATCTTTATCAAAATTCATAATGATTTTAAGCTCGGTATGATTAGCAATTACAATATCTTTAAACTCATACTGACCGGCTTTAAACACATGGGAGTCGAAAGGTCGAGAGAATTCTGCTCTAAAATAAACCTTACGTAATTTAGCCCAACCCGAAATAATACGGTAACCTTCAATAGTTTTATTGTCAACAACCCTAACTTCCGAACTAAGAATTTTACAAAACCTATAAGGACTATTTCTTATAAGCGAATGATCAAGATCAACAATTAAATGATACGGATTTTTATTTGAAAAAGTATATCTGTGCATACCGCAATGTTCAGTTGCAGTCATCTCAGCTTTAATCTTATAATCATCTAATATTACACTGTAATAACCGGGAGTTGCACTCTCATTTTTATGACTATATTTAGAACGGAAACCTTTAGTTTTACCTTCATCACTACCTGCTTTCCACTTAATATCACCACCAAAAGGCATAAAAAGAAAGTCATAAAGATCGGGGCAACCGGTACCATTTAAATGGGTGTGACTAAAGCCAAGTATCGTTGAATCATTATAATCGTAACCACTGCAAGGATCATCAGGATACTCTCTGGTATCAGGACTTAACTGCACTAAACCAAAAGGGAGACAAGCTCCAGGGAAATTACTGCCGGATAAACTTAAGCTATCTAAAGCACCTGTCCCAATAAAAGGATTTACATACTTTGTGTAATCAGTAGTTTGAGAGAACAATCCCCCATTAAAATAAAGTGCAGTTGCGATAATGATTAATAGTATTCTTTTCATTGTTCTAATATTATAATGTAAATTAATATTGTTTAAATAAGTTAAACCTAACAGGTTTTATATCCATCTAGTGTTTGCCCATTCAGTTTGTTGTGTCTTATTTAGAAATGTCCAAGCCACAATTCTACTTATTTTATTCCCTTGTCCCATCGGAATCGTTTTTATTTCAACAGCTTTCACTTTATCAAGCATATAATATACACTCTTAAGATTTGCTTCTTTTGATATTAAAGTAGTAAACCACAAACAAGATGAGGCATGCAACTTGCTTTGATTTATTATATTGGCAACAAATCTTTCCTCGCCACCTACGCACCAAAGTTCATTATTAATACCACCAAAGTTTAAGCTAATATCTTTTGCCTTTTTATTCTTTAAATTACTTAGTTTTCTTATTGTACCTGCTTGAGCATCTTTAGCTGAAGCATGAAAAGGAGGATTGCAAATTGTAAGATCAAAGAGTTCCTCTTTATTAAATATCCCATTAAATATATCTTTAGGATTCTTCTGAAATCTTATCTCAATAGTCTCTTTTAGAAAGGGATTCTTATCAATAATATTATTTGCTGAAGCTATTGAAACTTCATCAATATCAGTCCCCACAAAGCTCCATCCATATTCTTTATTGCCAATGATCGGGTACACACAATTAGCACCAACTCCTATATCAATACATTTTATTTTATTCCCTTTAGGGATAATTCCATTATTACAACTGCTTAATAAGTCAGCTATATGATGAATATAATCAGCCCTTCCGGGGATTGGTGGGCATAAATAACCTTTAGGGATATCCCAGTTATCAATATCGTAATAATGTTTTAACAATGCTTTGTTAAGCATCTTTACAGCTTCAGGATTAAAGAAATCAATTGACTCATCATCGTAAGCATTCAACTTAACGTAGGATGCTAATTCAGGACAAGTATTGATTAACAATTTAAAATCATAGCGTTCCCGATGTTTATTCCGAGGATGTAGTTTTGATTTTTCTTTAGGATGTTCTCTTTTGGGTTGAAGCATTATTCTTTTCTTTTTTCTTTCTCTATTTTTTTAGCACGATATTCTGATTCTGATTTATGAACTTCCAGAACATGATCTTTTTGCTCATCTGTTAATAAATCCATTATTTGCTTAACAATTTCTCTAATCTCATTTATACTTCCAACTACTTCAGGAAAATTTCTTATTTCAAATTCATTTTTGTCATATAAATCAATTATCTGCATAAATCTAGACAATTGCGCTGCTTTTTCTTCGTCTAATACTTCTTTCATGTTTTTGATTATTTCTTTTTCTTAGCTGCTTTCTTATTTTCTTTCTCAATTTGTTTAGCTACGTATTCAGTTTGTATCTTATGCTCTTCCAACACATAATCTTTTTGTTCATCAGATAATAAATCCATAATAGACTTTACCTTTTCTCTTAGTTCTTTAACAGTATCAGCTATTTCATGATTTGTATTAACTATAGCTTCATTCTTATCAAATAAATCTATTATCCGCATAAACATACATAATTGCGATACATTTTCTTCGTCTAAATCTTCTATCATAATCTTATGGTTTTATATGTTTCTATATTATATTATAGAGTTTTAAAGATATTTATTTGTTAGAATTTTACATCTTTTATTCCTTGCAAATGTAATTAATTTTCCTGAATAGAGTATTTAATTAGAAATTAAAAAGAACCAGTTTGATAATTTATTTAGCTTTATGCTGATTAATGTTGATATTCTTATTATAAAATAAATTATAATATTTATTCATTATTCGAAAAAATATAATAATAATTAATGTGAGCTTAATATACATATTATGTGCAAATTATGTGACTAATTATATTTTTTAAATTTAATTTATTGAAAATAAAAAACTTTTGTATTTATATTATGTTTATCTTTGCATAAATAATTTAAATTCAATATGAATAAAGGAACAGTAAAATTTTTCAATGATACCAAAGGATTTGGTTTCATTAAAGACGCAAATTCTTCAACAGAATATTTCGTACATGTAAACGGTTTAGTTGACAAAATTAAAGAAGGTGACGAAGTAACTTTCGATTTAGAAGAAGGAAAAAAAGGAGTAAATGCTGTAAATGTTAAACGCGCTTAGTTTATATCTTATTTAGCATAAAGGCATTGATTCAATAATTAATTTTATAGTATCAGTTTCCTATTCATTTTAAAGTCTGCTTAAAAGCAGACTTTTTTTTTGTCTTTATCATCCTTTTTTTTGGTTTATTCTTTTCAGGTTGTTACCAGATTCCTGTTTTATTTAAGCGTTTGGAGATTATTAATTCTTACATAATTCTATAAAATTTAAAATAAATAGTATATTTGCATAAATTTATAAGACTTCAACTTTATATTATCAATGAATTTTATGTTTATGAATCAACCAATAGAAATATTTCAGATTACAGAAGAAGATGCTATTAAAAATCAAATATCACCTGAAGAACCACATAATCATGATGATTTTGAAGAGTTGATTATTGTTATGGAAGGGAGTATGGAGCATTTTATTGATTTTAAAACAAAGATCTTTGATGCTCCTATAGTAAGTTTTGTAACTAAAGGTAAATTACATCGCGTGTTGCCTCAATTAAAAGATGACAAATGCAAGATGTGGGTTATTAAATTTAAAAGTGAGTTTATTCCTGATACTACTTTTCAATTATACACTTATTATCATGATCATGCTACAATAAAGATGAATGAAGGTGCATGTTTTAATCGTATGGTTACTCTTAGTGAAATGATGTATGATGAATCGCAACAAACTAATCCAGACTATTCAGTTATTCGCCATTTGTTGAGTGCTTTATTTGGTATGATTGAATCCGAAAGAAAGAAAAATATTATTGATGAAGCAGGAAATCAGACAACACAAAATATTACATTCAAAAACTTTTTAAGAATATTAGAAGAAAATTTCCACAGACAAGAAGGTGTTGAATTTTATGCTGAAAAACTTTTCATGTCTTCAAGAAACCTTAATAAAATATGCCAAAATATATTACAATTAAGTGTTTTAGAAATTATTGAAACAAGAAAATTGATAGAAGCTAAAAACCTATTAATAAATACAGACTTAACTATATCGGAAATAGGATATGAGATAGGGTATAACGAAAAGTCTTATTTTACAAATGTCTTTAAAAAGAAATCAGGACAAACTCCATCAGAGTTTCGTGCAGAGATGAGGAAACTTATTTCCTAAAATTACAACATTTCTTCCGAAAACTGTTACTACCGTAAACACAATTCAGTATAATTTTGCAGAAAATTTAATTCACAAATTATACTTTAAATAAAATGAAAACAAAAACTTTAACAATCAGATTATTCGTTGCACTTATAATAGTAGCAACAATTGCAGCTTTCAGTAGTTGTACTAACAAAAATGGAGCAGCTTCAGTTAGTCAAACTGAAATTGATTCATTACGCGCTCAAATTAAAGAATTAACAGCCGGTAACGAAATAGTTACTAAAAATCTTATGACATTTGATACACTTGATTATACTGTGTTCAGCAATCAAGATTGGGTAAGATTACACGAAAGTCATGCAAAAGACATCAAAGTAAACTGGCCTGACGGACATTTTACAACCGGTATCGACAAACATATTGAAGACTTAAAAGCAATGTTTGTATATGCACCTGACACCAGAATAAAACAACATCCTGTACGTTTTGGTAATGTAACCGGTGAATGGACTGCAGTTACAGGTATTATGGAAGGCACTTTCAGCAAACCAATGCCTATTGGAAATGGTAAATTCATTCAACCAACAGGCAAATCTTTTAAGTTGCCAATGTGTACTATCGGACATTGGAAAGATGGTGTTATGATTGAGGAATATCTTTTCTGGGACAATCAAACATACATGAATCAATTAGGATTAGGTAAATAATAAATCTTTATCAAAATAAATATTAATCAAATAAATTTAAAAAATGGAACCAACAATTGCTAAAAAAGGACCTTACGCAGTAGAATTAGAAGCAGGAAAAGATTATTACTGGTGTGCATGTGGCAAAAGTGCCAATCAACCATTCTGCGATGGATCGCATCATGGAACTGAATTTGTTCCAATGGCTTTTAAAGCTATAGAAAAAAAAACTACTTACTTATGTGGATGCAAACATTCAAAAAATGCACCATATTGTGATGGAACACATGCTAAATTATAATTTAATCTAAAATAATTTTGTGTTTCTTAAATAATAATGACCTTTGATTGTTTATATCAAAGGTCATTATTATATAAACTGTATTTATAAAATGGAAAGAAGAAAATTTTTACAATCCTTAGCTTTATTACCAATAACATTTGCCGCTATGAAATTAAATGATATAAACAGGGTAACAGAACCCTTTGCAAACACTGAAGAATTAATGCCTTTACTCTTTCTTGGACATGGTAGTCCTATGAATGCTATTGAAGAAAATGAATTTGTAACAGGCTGGAGAGATATTGGAAAAATAATTCCCAAACCCAAAGCTATTATTTGTATATCTGCTCATTGGGAAACCAAAGGAACTTTTGTAACTGCAACCGAAAAGCCTGAGACTATTCATGACTTTGGTGGTTTTCCCAGAGAGTTGTTTGATGTACAATACCCGGCTCCCGGCAATCCCGAACTTGCAAAAGAGACTAAAGATACAATTAAAAGTACTACTGTTGCACTTGATACTAAATGGGGTCTCGATCATGGTTGTTGGAGTGTTATAAGTCGCTTATATCCAAAAGCAGACATTCCAATCATTCAATTAAGCATTGATTATTCTCAAGCTCCACAATATCATTACGACTTAGCTAAAGAACTTTCAACTCTTCGCAACAAAGGAGTGTTGATAGTAGGAAGCGGAAACATTGTTCACAATCTAGGTATGGTAGCCTGGGATAAACTGGATGCAGGCGAATATGGTTTTGATTGGGCAAAAGAAGCAAGCGAGAAAGTAAAGAAGTTAATCCTTTCAAACGATCATAAACAGCTTATTAATTATCAATCTTTGGGTAAAGAAGTCGCTTTAGCCGTTCCAACTCCCGAACATTACTTACCTTTGCTTTATATATTAGGTTTGAAAAAAGAGAATGAAAAAGTAAGTTTATTCAATGATAAATTAGTTGCAGGTTCACTTTCAATGACCGCACTTAAAATAGACAAAGCATAATATAATATGAGACTATTAATAGCTTCACTAATACTATTTTTTGGATTAAATTCATTATTAAAAGCAAACGACACCACAATGACACTACATTATTTAGTAAGACAACCTAAAATAAAATCAGATAAACCTCCTGTAATTATCTTATTGCATGGAGTAGGTAGCAATGAAGAAGATTTATTTTCATTTGCCGATAAGTTGCCTGATAAATATCTTGTTATTTCAGCAAGAGCTCCTATTACTTTAAGTAAGGGAAGTTATGCATGGTATGAAGTTGATTTTTCGACAGGTAAACCTATTTATAATACTCAACAGGAAGAGAAATCAAGAAATATCATTATACAATTTATATCCGAACTCAAGCAAAAGTTTTCTTTTGACGATCAGCAAGTATATTTATGTGGCTTTAGTCAGGGGGCAATCATGTCATATTGTGTAGGACTTACAAGGCCTGACTTAGTTAAAGGTATTGGAATTATGAGTGGGAGACTATTAGAAGAAGTTAAATCATTAATTACATCCAATGATAAATTAAAGCAATTGAAAGTATTTATTTCGCATGGCACAAAAGATCAAACTTTAAACATACAGTATGCCAGAACTAGTGTTGCTTATTTAAAAACACTTAATATCAATCCCGTTTACAAAGAATATCCCGAAGGACATACTATAAGTAATGAGATGCTTATTGATTTAATAAATTGGTTAAAATAAATAATAAAATTGGTAGGTGTCATTATGTCGCCACGTAGTAAGACCCACCGAGTAATTTGCCATACTATTTCTCCACGTAGTAAGACCCACCGAGTAATTTGCCATACTATTTCTCCACGTAGTAAGACCCACCGAGTAATTTGTCATACTATTTCCCCACGTAGTAAGACCCACCGAGTAATTTGTCATACTATTTCCCCACGTAGTAAGA
>JBAXLO010000197.1:0-8691 GCA_037134755.1 Bacteroidota bacterium
TGGATACGGACATCGCCTCCTTTTTGAAAATTGACCGATTGTTGGATACGGACATCGCCTCCTTTTTGAAAATTGACCGATTGTTGGATACGGACATAGGCGATTTTTTAAAAAAACAGCCATTCGCTACGTCGAGGATTGCCATATTTTTGAAAAATGACCTATATTATTTTAATAAAAAGAAAGAAATTTTCATTTAATACTTCTATTATATTTTGTTACACACCTATTAATTTAAGCACCTGAGGCTAGGTTATAGATACTTTAAGGCAAGTTCGCTTTTATAAGATTATTTTGATTTTATACTCATAATCTATAAATAATACCTAAATTTGCATAATAAATAAGTTTGTCAGTTGTAACTGATATACCGAAGCTGTAAATCATGATTTTGAATATTATATTATGAATAAAAAACATATTGATTTAATAATAAAAAAAATAATATCATGAAGACAAATTATTTGATTAAACACTTTATCGGCACATTTTTATTCTTTGCAATTATATTTATAAGTGTCGGTCGTATAAATTATTGGCAAGGGATAATTTATGTTATTATAGGTATAATAATGTCAACTTTAAGTTATACCGTTTTTAGAATAGATTCTGAACTTCTAGACGAAAGGTCAAAACCGGGAGTAGATTCAAAGAAATGGGATAAGATTATATTGGGTTTATCGCTTCTTGCTACAATTTCAATGTATATAACAGCAGGTCTTGATTCCGGTCGTTATCATTGGTCACCTGATTTCCATTGGAGTATTAGTACAATTGGAGTTATCCTTACTATTATAGGACAACTCCTTTTTCTTATTGCTCAAAAACAAAATAAATTCTTCTCAAGTACCGTACGTATTCAAACTGAGAGAGGACATACTGTATGTGAAACAGGATTGTATAAATTTGTGAGACATCCTGCATATTTGGGTTCCATGATTCAATCTTTAGGATTTCCATTACTTTTGGGTTCACTATGGAGTATTATTCCAATAAGTTTGATGATTATTCTATTAATAACAAGAACAAATTTGGAGGATAAAACTTTAATAAATGAATTAAAAGGTTATCCCGAATATATTAATAAAACTCGATATAGGATTATTCCATATCTTTGGTAAACTTTTAAATAATAGTTACTTTAAAATAATTAACATTTACGATGAGCACTAAAAAAGAAGACAGAAATGCCTACAAACAAATGAAATTAAGAGTAGGGATTTTTCAGATTAAGAACTTAAAGAATGATAAACTCTTTTTAAAAACATGTATGGATTTAGATAGAGCTTTCGGCTCTGATCTATTTCAATTAAATACAGGGCTTCATTCAAACAGCGAATTACAAAATGATTGGAAAACATTAGGTGTAGATTCTTTTGAATTTAACATCTTTGATGAACTGAAAATGAAAGATAATGCAAACGATATAGAAATCAGAAGAGAATTAAAAGAATTCTTAAACTTACATCGCTCAGATTTACTTGCAAAAGGCTATTTACTTTATTAAGATCGTTAGAAATTGATAAATGAAAGATCTAAAACCTTTAATCTTATCTATTAAAAATAAAAAAAATTTATCTTAGACTTTAAATGGATTAAAAGCTGATGGTATGTATTCAATTTATGATGGGATTAAAAATATTATTGCTAAAAGTAATAAGAATTGGGGTTTTGAAATTCAATTTTAAAACAAGTATAAAAGCTGTTAACATTACTGTAAAATAGCTTATAAAATTTCAATAAAAGATAATAAAAAAGGCTGCCATAAGCAGCCTTTTTTAATGTTTTATGATAAGATTAAAGAACACCTTGATCTAACATTGCATTGGCAACCTTTAAGAAACCTGCAATATTGGCACCTTTAACATAATTAACATAACCATCAGCTTGTCTACCATGACTAACGCATGAACTATGGATATTACGCATAATTTCGTGTAATCTTTCGTCAACTTCTTTTGATGACCAGTTTAATTTCATTGAATTTTGTGACATTTCTAAACCTGAAGTTGCAACACCACCGGCATTAACAGCCTTACCAGGTCCGAATAAAATCTTATGTTCATGAAATACTTCAACAGCTTCTGGTGTAGAAGGCATATTAGCACCTTCAGCTATGCAGAAGCATCCATTGTTTACTAATTTCTGAGCATCTTCTTTACCAAGTTCATTCTGAGTAGCACAAGGTAAAGCTACATCACATTTAACTTCCCAAGGACGTTTGCCTTGATGAAATTGAGCACTTGGGAATTCGTATGAATATGGTTTTACTATATCCTGATTAGAAGCTCTAAGGTCTAACATATATTCAATTTTCTCTTCCGAAATACCGTCTGGATCATAAATGTATCCATCAGGACCTGATATCGTAACAACTTTACCACCTAATTCAGTAACTTTTTGAACTGCACCCCATGCTACATTACCAAAACCTGAAATACAAACAGTTTTGCCTTCAAATGTTTCGCCTTTAGTTTTAAGCATTTCGTTAGCAAAATAAACTGCACCAAAACCAGTAGCTTCAGGACGAACTAAACTACCACCCCAGTTAATACCTTTACCGGTAAGTACTCCGGTATGTTCTTTAGAAAGTTTTTTGTACATTCCGTATAAGAAACCAATTTCGCGACCACCAACACCAATATCACCTGCAGGTACGTCAGTTTCAGGACCTATCATTCTCCATAATTCTAACATGAATGATTGACAAAATCTCATAACTTCGTTATTTGACTTGCCTTTAGGATCGAAATCAGAACCACCTTTACCACCACCCATAGGTAATGATGTTAAACTATTCTTAAAGATTTGTTCGAAACCTAAGAATTTAAGAATACTTAAGTTAACACTTGGATGGAAACGTAAACCACCTTTGTAAGGTCCAATTGCGTTATTAAATTGAACTCTGTAACCTAAATTAACATTAACTTTTCCATTGTCATCAACCCAAGGCACTTTAAAAGTTAAAATTCTGTCCGGTTCAACTAGTCTGTCAATGATTCCGGCTGCTTCAAATTGTGGATTTTCGTTTACCACTTCTTCTAATGACTCTAATACTTCACGAACTGCTTGTAGATATTCTACTTCGCCTGGATGTTTCTTTTCCAGATCGTTCATTATTTTTTCTAAGTTCATCTTAATTTTTTTAATTAATTTAACTTGATTAAATTGTTATGTAAATTACTTTGCAAAATTACACTTAATAATATTACTAAAAAAGGATTTAGCCATTTATTTTTAAAATTGATTATTGATAGGCTATTATATAAATAAAACAGCTCTTACCATTTTACAGATTAGAGCTATCGTCTAATTTTTTATTATCTATCCCATTCCGTTCCGCTAACACAACTATCTGTTCCCGAGTGGAGTCGAGAGGTAATTGCTATGCTAAATCAGTCGATTCTCGATTGAAGCAGAAACTTCGTTTCTTAATTTATTTTTCATACCTTCGCTTGTAGATTCGCGGTCTTAGATTTTCTTTTCGTGGTCTTCGACTGGTATGCAATCGGCTTGGATTTTCTTTTTATAACCTTCGACTAACATGTAAACGGCTTGGATTTTCTTTTTATAACCTTCGACTGATATGCAAACGGCTTGGATTTTCTTTTTACTACCTTCGACTACTATGCAAACGGCTTGGATTTTCTTTTTATAACCTTCGACTGACATGCAATCGGCTTGGATTTATTTTTCAATACCATTACTTTGCTATTTATTAGGTTAAATACAAAAAAACAATATCAATAAAAAGAAATAAGATATGTTAACTCAAACATTAGTATATCAAATTATTATATTCATATCATTTACTAACTAATTAATATTGTATGTAGTTAACATTAAAACGCTTCTCCCCTATTCCATTTCTAATATTTATAGTATCTAAATAATAAATTTCAATCTATTGTATCAAAATTATCATTTTTTAACTACATACTATATAATATATGCATATTTAAGCTAATTATTTGTAATTTTACAGCACATTTAAATAATATCTTAAAATGAAAAAAACAATTCTATATGCCTTATTATTAGTTGTAAGTTATTCTTATGCTCAAAATAATAATAAGAAAGACAAAGCAATATATTCAGAAAAGAAACCAGGGTTTTATCAAAATGTAGTTCTAAAAACCGTAAGTCAGGAAGATAATACATTCGTAATACCAAAAGAGAATGATGACAAGAACTTTGTTGTAGATCTTTCTGAATATACTTTTCCTGTAGATACTTCAAAATATACAATACAGTGGCACAATTCTCCAATCAATCAGGGCCTCACCGGAACTTGCTGGTGCTTTGCAGGTACCTCTTTCATCGAATCGGAAATATATCGAATCAATAAACTAAAGATAAAACTATCAGAAATGTACACCGTTTACTGGGAGTATGTTGAGCGTGCAAAATTATTTGCCGAAAAACATGGTGATATGTACTTCAACGAAGGCTCAGAAGTAAACGCAGTAACTAAAATAATGAGATTGTATGGCGCAGTTCCTGCTGCTAATTATTCAGGACTATTACCAGGTAAAACTGTTTACAATCACGAAACAATGGTATCCAAATTGAAGATTTACATAGAATCCGTCAAGAAAACGAATAAGTGGGATCAGGCTACAATAGTGCAAAATATAAAGACCATTCTTAACCATTATATGGGGGAACCACCTACAACAGTTTCCTATGAAGGCAAAACATATACATCAAAAGAATTTGTGAAAGAGGTAATGAAAATAAATCCTTTAAATTATTTTCCTTTCATGTCGACTAAATCACTTGTATATAATCAAAGAGGAGTCTTCGACGAACCTGATAACTGGTGGCATTCTGATGACTATTATAATCTTTCGCTTGATAACTATATGAAACTTATATTAAATTCAATACAAAAGGGATATACTGTAGCTATTTGCGGAGATGTTTCCGAACCCGGATATAGTGCGCAATACCAAGTGGCAGTTGTTCCAACATTTGATTGTCCTTCCGAATATATTAATGAAGATGCCCGACAACTAAGAGTAAATAATAGCTCAACTACTGATGATCACTGCTTACATTTGGTAGGATATTATAAAAATATAGATGGTAAATATTGGTTTCTGATTAAAGATTCAGGCAGTGGTGGCTTCGATGGCAAAACTCGTGGCTATAGATTTTATCACGAAGACTATATTAAACTTAAAATGTTGAATATATTAGTCTATAAAGACGCAGCAAGAGAGTTTCTTGACAAAATCATTAAATAATATTATTCCTCCCCTTTTAGAGGAAGTTAGGTAGGGTTATCATTTATTTACTATCTTTGCCACGTTAAAAACACTAAATAATAACACATGAGAAAACTATTAATTATAGCTTTTATTAGCTTGTTAACCATTAGTAAATTCACTAATGCACAAGATTCAGGAAAGAAAATAACTTTAGAAGATATCTGGCAAAAAGGAACTTTTCGTGCAGGTTCAGTTTATGAAATAAGATCTTTAAAGGATGGAGAACACTATTGTGTACTCGAAAATAATAAGATTAATGAATATAGTTACAAAGATGCAAAACTCGAAAAGACCATATTAGATGCATCTAATATTAAAGTTCCTGGCAAAGATTATGCTCTAGCAATCGAAGATTATCAGTTTAGTTTAGATGAATCAAAGATACTTATATCTATTCAAACTGAACTTATTTATCGCCATTCTTCCAAATCTGAATATTATATATGGGATACCAAAGCTAATAAACTTACAGCATTATCTACAGGTGGCAAACAACGTTTAGCTGATTTCTCACCTGATGGTAATAAGGTTGCTTTTATACGAGATAATAATCTATTTATTAAAGATCTTATCAAAGATAAAGAAATACAACTTACTACTGATGGTTTGAATAATAATATCATTTACGGTACTACAGATTGGGTTTACGAAGAAGAATTTAGTTTTACTAAAGCTTTTTTCTGGTCTAAAGATGGTAATAAAATAGCATATTATCGTTTCGACGAAAGTAAAGTAAAAGAATATACATTAGCAATGTGGGGTGATCTTTATCCTGAACAATATAAATATAAATATCCAAAAGCCGGTGAAGATAATTCAGTGGTTTCGGTATTTACTTATGATGTTGCTGCTAATAAATCAACTAAAATGGATATTGGTACAGAAACAAATCAATACATTCCAAGGGTTTACTGGACATCTGAAACGAACACTTTAGCTATTTTAAGAATGAATCGTCTTCAAAACAAACTTGAAATACTTTTGAATGATGCTAATTCAGGACAGTCTAAAGTTATTTATACTGAATCAAACAAATATTATATTGAGATTACTGACGATATTAATTTTATTAAAAATGGCTTTGTTATTTCGAGTGAAATAAATGGTTATAATCATATTTACTATTATGATATGAAAGGAAAACTCGTTAAACAAGTTACTACAGGCAAATGGGATGTAGTAGATATAAAAGGTGTTGACGAAGCTAACAATACTATCTTTTTTAGGGCAGCAAACTCCTCCCCTATTAATAAAGAATTATACAGTATAAAACTTGATGGCTCTAAGATGAATAAGATATCTGATAAAGATGGCACTTATGATGCTCAATTTAGCAGCAACTTTAAATATTATATTAGTACTTATTCAAGTGCTAACACTCCTCCTGCTTATACTATTAATCTTGCTAATGGTAAAGAACTTAATGTACTTGAGAATAATATGAAAGTTAGGATTAAATTTAAAGATTATAACTTTACTACTAAAGAGTTTGCTTCTATGCACGTTGCAGATGGAGTAGATCTTAATTATTGGATTATGAAACCAAAAGATTTTGATCCTTCAAAGAAGTATCCTGTTTTAATGTATGTTTATGGAGGTCCCGGACATAATACGGTGTTAAATTCTTATGATCGCAGCGATTATTTATGGTATCAAATGCTTTCGCAGAAAGGTTATATTATTGTTTCAGTTGACAATCGTGGTACAGCTTTCAGAGGTGAAGAGTTTAAGAAATGTACTTATAAAGAGTTAGGCAAACTTGAAACCGAAGATTATATAAATGCAGCTAAATGGTTAGGCAATCAAACATATATTGATAAAGATCGTATTGGTATCTTTGGTTGGAGTTATGGTGGTTTTATGTCAACACTTTGCATGACTAAAGGTGCTGATTATTTTAAAGCCGGTATAGCTGTTGCACCTGTAACTAATTGGCGTTATTATGACAATATATATACCGAACGCTTCATGAGAACTCCACAAGAAAATCCTACAGGTTATGATGATAATTCCCCTATTAATCACGTTAAGAAATTGAAAGGTAAGTTTCTTTTAGTTCATGGTACCGGTGATGATAATGTTCATGTTCAAAACTCTTTGGATTTAATTAATGCATTGGTTAATGCTAATAAGCAGTTTGAAATGCAATTCTATACTAATAAGAATCATAGTATATATGGTGGCTTTACCAGATTACATTTATATACTAGAATGACAGATTTTCTTTTAAAGAATTTATAAAATCTATATCAGAATTCCTTAAAAAAAGGCTGCCTTAGTTAATAAGCAGCCTTTTTTATTAATACCCATAAGGAAAATATTACTTGCTTTCTTCCAAAACCTTCTTTAAAGCTTTTGAGTTTATATCCATATCTTTTTGAAGCATATTCTTCATCATAGCTGACATTAAGTTCATAGGAAAAGCTGTGTGAGAGTTGAAAGTAGTAGTTACTTTTGTTTTATTAGCATCTACAAATTCAGTTGTTATAATGGCTTTACTAATACCTTTAAATGGTTTTTCGAAACGTATTTCCACATCATATCTTTCACCATCTACTATATTAATTATCTCCTGTTCACCAACTCCTACATTCTTCATTTCACTTTTCCATGAAGATATAAAACCTACAGTACCATCTGTTCCTATGTATTCTATTTTAGAATTAGGATCTGCCATCACCCATTTACTATATTTCTCTTGATTTCGAAGTATCTTTACAAAATCAAAAACTACTCTCTGTGGCTTATTTATTTCTATTTCTGAAACAATTGAAGAATCTTTCTTCATAAATGCTGCAACAAGTAATACTACTAATATTATTATTGCAATTATTATTAAAATTATCTGTAACATGTTATTTATATTGATTTAGATTTATTCATTACTAAACCAATTAAAGGTTGTTTTGTTTTTATTTTAGATTTATGATCTTAGATTTATTTAATTCAGTTCCTATCTATGATTTATTCATGGGACCATCCATTGTTATCTTTCTCATAATATTCCCTAAAATTAAACCTTTCATACAATAATATATCAAAGTTAAGAGTTAATTTATCGTTTTAATATCATTTAAAAGCTAAGCATGCATTTTACAAAACCTCTATTTAATATAATTAAATTTCTTTTCATACTTCTTCTGATTTCCGGTAATTTACAAGCTCAATTTGTTAAAGATAATCTTATTCGCAAAGCACAGGAAGATATTTTAAATAATAAATATACTGTTGCAATTCAGACTTTAAATGATGAGATCAATATGAATCCCGACAATCATTTAGCCTATTATTTAAGAGGACTTGCCAAAAAGGAATTGGGTGATAAGATGGGTGCTTTCAATGATTTTTCTACTACTATTTATCTACATCCAGGTTATAGCAAAGCTTATTATTTCAGGTCGTTACTTAAACTTGATTA
>JBAXLO010000198.1:0-8682 GCA_037134755.1 Bacteroidota bacterium
TTAAACCAAGCAGTAATTAATTATTCATTCAACACTAAAAAGAGCGTATAATGAATAAGATTTTAATTTTAGTAATAGTTGCTTTTCTAGGTATTAGCAGCTTAATGTCACAAACAATAAGAAATGTACCTTCAACTTATCCTACAATCCAGGGGGCTATTAACGCATCCAATAACGGTGATACTGTTATAGTAGATGCAGGTACTTATAATGTAGCTTCCAGTCAGATTTTGATTAATAAATCAATTACTGTAAGAGCAAAAACAGGGCTTGCTGCAAAGCCTAAAATAACTACAAGTTATACAAGTTATAGTAACTGTGCAGTATCAATTTATGCTAATAATGTAATACTAGATGGCTTTGAAATTGATGGATCTTCTGCATTCTCAACATTTCCTGCAACTACTTCAAATTATTTAGTAGGTGACTATAATTCAAGTACAAATATCGGTTTTAATAACTGGACAGTAAAAAATTGTTATATTCATAATTGTAGAGAAGGTTTAAGATTAAGTGCAAATACAGGTGTTACGATCCAAGGCAATGAAGTTGCTCAAACAGTTAAACATTGTATTGATTGTTCGTATAGTACCTGCTATGGTTTGAAAGTAACACAAAACTGGTTGCATTCAGAGAATAGTCCTTATGGTTCCAAACCTGCCGGTATTGCTTATTTATGCTCAAATATTGCTGGAGCAAGTGTTGAAATTTCATATAATTATTGTACTGCATGTCGTACTTTTTGTGATCTGTCAAAAGTTGCTAGCGGTAATGCACCAAATAGTGATATTAATATAATACATAATACAGTTGACTGGAAATTGGCAGCTGTACCTGCTACTGTTTTATCTACAGATAATGGGCAACAAATGGCTATTGCTTTCTGGGCAGAAGATGGAACAACTACAAGTCCTACTCAGAGTTGGGTATCATCGCATTTTAAAATTCGCGATAATATCTTTTCTCGTATGAAATGGTACGAAGTTACTGCCACACCAGATAACTGGGACCCTTTATCAGGGCCACTTGAATTAAAAAATAATTTGTTCTCACAATGGTTTCTTTGTGATGCTTATTATGCCTCACCTAATATAAGTGCAGTTGAATGGCCAGCAGTAAGAGGTGCAGTAGGCTCAAGAGATTTTGGAAGTGGTAATGGTTTTACTTATAATAATAATATACAAGCTTCACCTTTATATGCTTCAACTGGAACTACAGCAAGTACATATTATGTATTGCAAGCTGGTTCGCCTGCTCTTTATGCTGCTACTGATGGGACAAATATTGGTGCTAATCAGTATCAACCACCTATGCCTGCTGCTAATCCAACATTCAGTATAGCTGCCGGTACTTATTCTTCAACACAATCTGTTACTATCAACACAACAACTTCTGGAGCTAGTATCAGATATACAACTGATGGGACTACACCAAGTGATGCCAGCGGTACAATTTATACCGGTGCTGTAAGTATTTCTCAGAATATGACTTTAAAAGCTATTGCTTATAAAACCAATTATATCAACAGTAGTGTTACTTCAGGAGTTTATAATATAAAATGTACTACACCAACATATAATTTATCGGCTGGAACTTATGTAAATGCAAGATCTGTAGCAATAACATGTACTACAATCGGTGCAACTATCATATATACTACTGATGGAAGTACTCCAACTCCGAGTAGCGGAACTATTTATTCAGGAGCTGTTAATATTGCTTCTTCATCAACTTTAAAAGCAATAGCATATAAAAGCGCTATGACCAACAGTGATGTAAGCAGTGCATATTATATAATAAATATAGATACTGATAATGATGGAGTGTTGGATGCCGACGATGCATATCCTAGCGATTCTACACGTGCATTTAATAATTATTATCCTGCCACAGCTACAAGTACATTAGCATTTGAAGATTTATGGCCTTCAAAAGGTGATTATGATATGAATGACATTGTTGTAGATTATCAATTTAAAAATGTAACAAATGCAGATAATAAACTTGTTGAAACTTATGCAACATTTACTTTAAGAGCAACAGGTGCTAGTTTTCGTAATGGCTTTGGATTCCAATTATCATCTAATAATATCCCAAACTCTGCAATGCAAGTTACAGGTTCTGCTATTCATGAAAATTACATAATGCTAAATGCAAATGGTACAGAACAAGGACAAAACAAACCTACTATTATAGTATTTGACAATGCTTTTGATGTATTACAATATCCAGGTAGTGGTTACGGAATCAATACAATTCCCGGTATTATTTATGCAACTCCCGTTACAATTACAATACATATTACTTACACACCTAACACTTATACAGCATCTGATCTTGATATAACTCATTTCAATCCTTTTATTATAGTAAACAAAGAAAGAGGCAAGGAAGTACATTTACCTGATTATGCTCCTACAGCACTAGTTAACCCGGCTTATTTTGGTACTGGTGATGATAAATCAAATCCATCTCAAGGCAAATATTATAAAACAGCTAACAACTTACCATGGGCTCTTAACTTATCAAGTACTTTCAGTTATCCTATTGAAAAAGCAGAAATAACAAAGGCTTATCTTCACTTTATTGATTGGGTTGTAAGCAATGGCACTGATTATACCGATTGGTATTCAAATACTGCTCCCGGATATAGAAATAATTCTTACATCTATACACACGGAAAGTAATAATAAGAAACAAAAAATTAATAAAACAAACAGAAGCCTTCATCATTCATTTGATGGAGGCTTTTTTGTTATAAATACTACAGTACTTTCTTTAAATTGTCTTCTCTAATTTGTGAATTAAAAAGCCTATTGAAATAAATAAATGCAAAACGATATGAAAGTACGCAGGTAGTAAAATATCTATATTTTGGTCGATGCAAAAGTACTCGGACAACAAAACATCTATATTTTGGTCGATGCAAAAGTACTCGGACAACAAAACATCTATATTTTGGTCTATGCAAAAGTACTCGGACAACAAAACATCTATATTTTGGTCTATGCAAAAGTACTCGGACAGTAAAACATATATATTTTGGTCGATGTGAAAGTACGCAGGCAGTAAAACATATATTTATACAGCATTGATAATTATCTCAATTTATTATTATGCTTTTATTATCAATATTTTCGAGCAAACATCTTAAACTTAAAAAAGAATTCAGTGATTTGAATTACAATTATCAATTTATAATAATAAAATACAGCAGATTAGAAAGCCAATTGTTAATTAGATGTTAATTTTATTTAACATCTAATTGCGTAAAAGATAACAAATTATTTCAACATAGAGTTTAATTTTGAGCTATCTTTGCTTAAAATTAAAAAATTAATTATGAGAAAAATAATTACACTTTTTTTATGTTTATTTATAATAAATATTCTCCACTCTCAAACTACTAAAACAGTAGGCACAGGTGGCAATTACTCCACTTTAAAATTAGCATTCGATGCAATAAACTCCGGCACTTTAACCGGTGCTATTAATTTGCAAATAATTAGTAGCACTACAGAAACAACAACTGCTAATTTAAATGTAAGTGGAAGTGCAGGTGGTGGAGCTAACTACTCCTCAGTTTTAATTTATCCAACAGGGAGTGGTTATATTATTGGTAGTAACATCAACAGCATATTAATCAACTTTAATGGAGCTGCAAATGTAACTATTGATGGTCGTGTTAATTTATCAGGTTCTACACCTGATCTTACTATTTCAAACACTAGTAATAGTAACTCGGCTACAACAATAAAATATGCTAATTCTGCTTCTTCTAACAACATAAGATATTGTAATGTTTTAGGATCAAGCACAGGGGCAGGAGTTGCTACATTCTTCTTCTCAACTTCTAGTTCTGGTAGCGGAATTATCAATAATATTATTGAATACTGTAATATAACGAATGCAGGAGGCAACAGACCTGTAAATACAATACTTACTTCAGGAACTACAGGGCGTGAGAATACAGGAAACATTGTTAGAAATAATAATATTTATAATTTCTTAAATCCCGGCATCAGTTCTTATGGTGTAAACATGACTTATGCTTCAGTAAACTGGACTATATCAGGGAATAGTTTTTACGAAACTACAAGCCTTATTCCTAACGCAAGCGGTTTAACATATAGTCCAATTCATATTTCAACTCTCAGTAATCATACAGTAAGCGGAAATTATATTGGAGGCAATGCTGCACAATGCGGAGGCACGATGACAATAAATGCAAGTTTAACAAATTATTTTTGCAGTATTTTTATTACAGGCGGAGCAACTACAGCAAGTAATGTGCTAAATAACACCATAAGTAATATTAACTTTACAAGTACAAAAGATAATCCGTGGGATGGTATTTACATAAACGATGGCACTGTAAATGTAACAGGAAATACTATAGGGGCAGCTACCGGCACTAATTCAATATCAATTACTACTCCATTAGCATCGGCAATAGCAACAATAACAGGTGGTGTTGTTAACAATAATATTACAATAAATGTTGGTGGTAGTGGTTATACAACTGCTCCATTAATAACATTTTCGGCACCACCTACAGGTGGAACTGCTCCAACTGCAATTGCTACCATAAGTGGTGGAGCAGTAACAGGCATTAATGTTACTTACGGAGGGAGTGGATACGTAACAGCTCCATCCGTATATTTTGATGGAATAGCCAACAATTATTCTACTTCACATGGAATGATTCAGAATAGCAATTATACCGTTAATATCACAAATAATAATATTGGTTCAATAACAACAGTAGGTTCTTCCTCTTATTCACACGGATTCGAGTCTATTTATGTAAGAAGTGTTACCGGTACAACATCTTTTATTAATAATGTAATAGGCAGTCTTACAACTCCAAATAGTATACACGTAAGCTCAACTGCTGTTAATTCACTTCTAAAACAAGATGCTTACGGAATATATAGCTCCGGTGTAGGAACTACTATTATAACCGGTAATACGATAGCTAATATTACAAACGAATATTCAGGCATTAATTCAGGCTCTAGAGTAAGAGGTATTGCTACTATTGCCGGTTCTAACACAATAACAAATAATACAATTAGGAATATTACAACTGCTTCAAGTCAATTTGGTAATAATACTGGAGCTGCAATAGTTGGTATTGCTCAAACTTCGTCAAATACCGGAACTACCCAAAGTATTACAGGAAATACTGTTTATAGTTTATCTAATTCAAGTGCTTCAGCTAAAGAGGATATATATGGAATATTAGTTTCAAGTCCTACAGCAACTACTACTACAATCTCAGGCAATATTATTCATAGCATTACACTTTCATCCACCAATACCTCATCTTATATAATTGGAATTGTCCTTAATTATGGTGTAAATAATTGTGTAAACAATATAGTAAATCTTGGAGTTGGCTTAACAACAGGATATTTAATAAGCGGTATCTGGGACGAAAGTGGTTCGGGGAATAATAATAACATTTACTATAATACTTTATATATTGGAGGAACTGTTTCAGGCACGTCTTCATCAACTTATGCATTGTATAATAGTGCCAATACAAGTACAAGAAACTATAAGAATAATATATTTATGAATGTCCGTTCAGGCGGTACAACTAAAAACAATTTTGCTGTTTCTTTGGCAGGAACTGCTAATTTATTATTAGATTATAATGATTATTGGGCACCGGGTTCGGATTGGTTAGGACAAGTTGGTGCTCAAAATAAAAATACATTCACAGCATTTAAAAACACAACTAATCAAGATGCAAATAGTATTAATGTGGATCCTTTATTTACTATTGCCGGCGGTACTGCTATTAGCAATTACTTTACTGCTGCTTTGCTACCTGGAGTTGCAATTACAGGTATTACAACAGATTTTAACGGACTTTCCAGAAGTAGCACTCCTAAAATGGGTGCACTTGAAAACAATAATTATGTATGGCAAGGAGGCACAAGTACTGATTTTGCTACAGCTACAAACTGGACTGGAGGAGCAGTTCCTCCAAATGGAGCCAATATAACTTTTGCTTCAAGTCCAAATAGGAATTGTGTTTTAGATCAGAATAGAATAATTGGAGACCTTACGAATGGTCAAAGTACATATAAATTTGTAGTTAATGGGAAACAACTTACAATAAACGGTGCTTTAAACTTTACAAATAGTGCTCAGATAGATGCAACTGCTTCTTCATCTAAAGTTGTGTTTGCAGGTACTAATGCTCAAAGTATTCCTTCAAGTTCATTTGTAAGCAATACTATAGATTCTCTAACGATAAATAATGCAAATGGCTTATCTCTAAATGGAGATTTTACTATAAATAAAGGCATTGCTCTAATCGCAGGAAACTTTTCACTTGGTCCAAATACCTTAACATTTAATGGAATTGTTACCGCCATGACAGGAACAGTAACAGGTGGAAGTTCTACTAATATGATAATTGGAGGTAGTGGTTCAAACATTAGTATGCCTGCATTTATACTTAATAATTTAACTATAAATCGAACAAGTGGTGTAAGTCTATATGGGAATATAAACATATCAGGTGTGTTAACATTAACTAACGGTACACTTACTGTAGGTGCAAATATATTAACACTTTTAAATACACCAATCAGAACAAACGGGAATATAGATGCCAGCAATTCAGGAGCAACTTTAGTTTTCTCTAATACTTCAGCAATAACAATACCAGCTTCAATCTTTACTTATGCAGTAAATAATCTTACTATAAATGGAGCTGGAGGTATAACTGCAAGTAGTGGTTTTGTTTTAAATGGAATTCTAAACTTACAAAGCGCTAACCCATCAAATATTAAAGGTTGTCTTGATATGTGGAATGGTTCTGCAATGGATACTTTAACTATGGGCGCTAATGCTACAACTATTGGAACAGGAGATGTAACAGGAATAGTAACTCGTAATTCATTTGCAGTAAACACCCCTTATTCATTCGGCAATCAGTTTACAACCATGAATATGTCAGCAGGAGGTGCATTACCTAATATAGTAAGTTGTAAGATTACTCTTGTTTCATCTGATTTAACATGGAAAACGAATGCAATTCATAGGTATTATGATTTCATAAGAACAGGAGGCGACTCTTTAACTTTAGTAACGCTAAATCTACACTATTTAAATAGTGAATTAAATGGTGCTACTGAAGGCAATTTAGATTTATTCGATTATCATGTAAGTAATGTTCATATTGATGACCATGGACGTTCTAATGATAACATTTCCGATAAATGGGTAGGCTTAGCTAACCTAAGTTTAACTTATGTTTGCAAAAGTAATTCTTTTAATGCTAAGTATTGGATGCTTGGCACTTCAACTGTTTCAAGTTACACTTGGGTTGGAGCAAGTACTGACTGGAATTCAACTGCTAACTGGGCAGGTGGAGTTGTACCTGTATCGGGTAATCATGTTGTAATTCCAGATGCAAGCACTACTTTATATAGTCCAACATTGCCTTCATCTACAACTATTGGGTCTATTTTAATTCAGGCTGGTGGAGTATTAAATGGAGGTACTAGTACAACTTTAACTCTTGATGCAGCTAATAATTCATGGGATAATATGGGGACTTTCAATGCAGGAACAAGTACGGTTGTATTTACTAACGCTAATGCTACAATGTCAGACCCAACTAATTTCTATAACATAACAGTTGCTGATGGAGCTAAATTAACATTAAGTACTGATAATATTATGAGAGTTTCAAATGTGTTCTCTTTATCTACTACAGGAGTTTTAAATGCTGCAAACAATCATAATACTATAGAATATAATGGAGGTAGCCAAACAATAGCTTTCCCAAATGGAAGTACAACAGGTTATCATAATCTAATTCTAAGTGGAAGTGGAACTAAAACAATGCCATCTACAGCATTATCTATTTATGGAGATTTTACTATTTCAGGAACAACAACTGTAACTGCTGCTTCTTCAATTAATCTTGCAGGCGAACTAACCATTGGAGATGGAGCTACATTTAATACAGGAAACTTTAATCATTATATTAGCGATGATTTTGACAATAGTGGTATATTTAATGCTGCTCCCGGGTACACTATTACTTTAAATGGTATAATTCCACAATCAATTTATGGCTCTTCTTCTACAAGTTTTGACAACTTAACTATTAATAATAGTAATGGAGTGTCCTTATTATCCAATACTAATATAAATAATGTACTTACACTCATTTCGGGAAGTTTTAATGTAGGCTCAACTACTTTGGGAATTAATGGAACTATTAGTTCTTCATCCGATTCGATTATAGTATGCCCACTTTCTTCATTAAGTTTTGGAGGTAGTAGTTCATTAACTCTTAACAATAATTTATTTACTACAACTCCATCAATACTTAATCTTACAATTAATAATTCTGGTGGTGTTGCTCTGGGAAATCAAAGCATGACAGTAAACGGAGCTTTAAGCTTGCAATCCGGAACATTAACAGTTGGAACAAACTCATTAACAATAGCCGGGAGTTCACCATTAAGAACAAGCGGAAATATTGACGCTAGTAATAGTGGGGCTACTATTAATCTTAACAATGCAACAGCAATTACTTTACCTTCATCTATATTTACCGGTACTATAAACAATGTAAACATATTAGGTATTGGTGGTGTTACATCTAGTGATGACCTAACTATAAATGGAATTCTTAATCTTCAAAGT
>JBAXLO010000199.1:0-8675 GCA_037134755.1 Bacteroidota bacterium
CATACTACCGAATCCTAAAAACATAAAACGAATTGGGTAAATCATAAAACGAATTGGGTAAATCATAAAACGAATTGGGTAAAACATAAAACGAATTGGGTAAAACAAACTACCGAATCCGATTTGTAAAGTCAAATAAATTTAAACATTTTACTATAGGTTTTCTTTATTAGTAATTCGTTGTGGGAGTCCTAAGCTTTTTAGATATTAAATTAGGAAAAGGTAATTTCCTTACTTTTTGATTTTCTGCACTTTTAAAACCAAATTTTCCTGCAATATAACTCTTTGCCTGTGTATAAATAAAACGTGCTCCTGTTGTGTTATTAAAAAAGGCTTCATTTCTCAATTTACGAGCTTTATTAGTCTCTGATATTGCATTTTCTGCAGCCGAATTCAAAGTACCCAAACTTTCATAATAAATTGTTAAAGTTTCTTTTTTATACTGCTCCTCATTAGTAATATAACAACCTTGACTCGTAATATAAGTCATCATATCAAAAAAGCTCCCTGTTTGTTCGCCAAATTCCTGAAATGAAACTGAATTCCTCCTTATTGCATTTATTTCCGAACCAATTACATCAGCACTACCATCAATCAAAGCCGCAAGTAGAGGCACAACTTTTAAAGATTTTATACGTATTCCGCTACCTTTTTTACCCTTATTAGTAGCAATTAAAATCTGTTCCTTAGTAACGTCCTTACAAGCCTTAAAAGCATTTAAAAGCCCCGTTCGCATTGTAGGCATTTCTTTATACCTACCATTACGATTAAGCAAAAACTCCTTTTCTAAATCAGCTACAGTTACTTCTTTGTTATTGAGGCTAACAATACCTAGCTGTATCAGGTTAATATTAACTAACGTAATATCTGTATTAGCAGGATTATAGTCTATCCCCATAGCAGTTATTTCTGCTATTAATTTAGTTCCGCTACTTATAAAGCCCGAAAACGAATGAGGTTTACGTTCTTTTTTTACAATTGCAGCAACAGCTGCATTGATTTTTAATGAATTTTTAATTACTACCATTTTTATTAAGTTTAAAATTGTTTATTTTTATTTAAAAATTAAACGGATTAAAACTGCTAAACGGCTTTTATCATTTGCTGGATGGTAGCGGGAGTTTAAGAGCTTGCCCTTTCGGGACTACTACTATTTAGATATTATCTTTCTATTTATCTTCTAAAATTACTGTTATTGTAATAACTTTGCAAAAGTAGTTTAATTTTCGGTTAAAGTAGCATAAAAGCTATTTCTTTTGTTAACGATAAGTTAATTAATGTGGAGGTGTAGCTATTTCTTGATTTATGTCAAGAATCAAAATATATATTCTAATTACTTTTACACTTTTTAACTAATTAGATTACCTATGGAAACGAAGTTAATTATTGGAAATTTATACTCTACTGAGGAGATAGAGAATTATGGATTTAAATTAAAGAAGAAAACAAGTATATATATTTTTTATAGAAAAGATTATTCATTATTGATTTTTGATTTGCCTAAACCCAGTCATCCAAAATTATATAAACTGAGAAGTATTTTTACTGATTAAAATACATTTCATATTGAAGAAAGTATTACTTTTGCCTACTATGAAAGAAGTTTTAAATTATTTTGATCAATATTTGGTTTTATCTACAGAAGCTAAAGAACTAATTTTATCAACGATTGATTTTATTAAAGTCAGGAGGGGTACACATTTAATTACAGTGGGAAATATTAATAACTACATGTATTTAATTAAAAAAGGTGTAGTCAGAGGATATTATTTTAAAGAATATAATGAAATTACAATATCTCTGTGGATGGAAAACGAAATTTTTGGTGATGTTACCACTTATATTACGAGAAATTCTGCTATAAAATCTTATCAAGCTTCTGAAGATTTAGAATTATATCGTATAAATATAGTAAATTTCAGAGCATTATTTGATGTGAGTCCGGAAATTTGTAAGCTAGGCAGAATAATGGCTGAAAAATTTATTGTTAAAACAGAATATTTAAAAAACTGCCTACGAGATCTAACAGCAGAAGAAAAGTATCAGCTATTTTTAATAATTAGACCAAGTTTAATTAATAGAGTTAAACTTAAACAGATTGCATCATACATAGATATTGCCCCGGAAACCTTATCCAGATTAAGACATAGGGATTTGGAAAATCAAAAAAAGAATAATCTAAAAATAAGTCAATAAACTCACCTTTTTTATAGTAATTTCTTGACGCAGGTCAAGAAATTTAGCTCATTTATTTTATAAGTTTGCAAAATATTATAAATTATAAATTGAAGAAATTAATCGTTGAAAAGATTTATAGTTTATCTAAATAAATAAATCAATCTTTATTGCATGATTTTACAATAATATTTATCTTATCAATAGTAATAGCAATAATTGCAGCATTAGCATATAATTATGTAAGTAAAAATATGATAATTGATCTGGATAAAAGTGAAAACAAATACAGAAATTTAATTGAAAATATAAATGATGTTATTTACGAAATAGATAATACAGGAATAATAACATATATAAGCCCTAATATTGAGAAACTATTGGAGTATAAACATGAAGAAATAATTGGGAAAGAATACAATCAGTTTGTAGGTGGTAATGCTGACTTTTTAGCACAAAGATTACTATAGATTAGAGAAACCCAAGAATTGAAAAATGACTACAAAGTACCTACAAAGTCGGGTGAAATTAAATGGTTACATTTCTCAACAAAAGCAATTATTAAAGATGGTATTTTTAAAGGAGGATCAGGCACTTTAATAGATATTACTGAAAAGAAACAATCAGAAATTGCACTTCAACAGAGTGAAGCACAATACAAGTCAATAATCAATGCTTCACCTGATGTAATTACTATTACTGATCTGGAAGGAAAAGTTCTTTTGGTATCACCCAAAGCATTAGATATGTTTGGTTATGACAGTTCTGATGATTTTAAAAATAGATCGTTATTGGAGTTTATTGATGTTTCGGATCATGAAAGAGCTGCTAACAATCTCAAGAAAATGTTTGGTGGTGAGCTTTGGGGAGCAGAGGATTATAAAGGAGTAAAGAAAAATGGTAGTACGATAGATATAAATGTTAATGGTGATTTTATTAAAGATGAAAACGGGCAACCAATAAACATGGTGTTTGTAACCAGAGATATAACAGAAAAGAAAATAGCTGAAGAAAGAGTTAATAATGTACAACGTATAAAATCTGTTATAAGTGAAATTAATAAAACAATTGTTACGGAAAAAGATAAAGATAAACTATTGAAAGAAGTTTGCGATATTATTATTGATACCGGTAAATTTGAAATGGCATGGTTAGGAATGATAAATGTAGATTTACAAATAGTAAAGCCTGTTTATCATTATGGGAAAGAAGATGGATATTTATCAGTTATAAAATCGATATCAATAAAAGATACCCCCGAAGGTAGAGGAACCACCGGTACTGCAATAAGAGAAGGTAAATATAGTGTTTGTAATGACTTTGAAAACGATCCAAGAATGCTTGTTTGGAGAGAAGAAGCTCTAAAACGTAATTATCGTTCATCAATAGCATTACCTTTCAAATTGTTTGGGAAAGTAGTTGGAGTGATTTCTATTTATTCTTCGATTAAAGACAATTTCAATCAAGAAGAAATTAATTTGCTTGAAGAAGTAGTTGAAAACATAAATTTCGCATTAGATTCGATCGAAACTGAAAATAAAAGAATTGAAGCAATAAACGCTTTAACTCAAAGCGAAGAAAAATATAGAGCATTGTTTTACGAATCACCAGATGGATATTTGATAGTTAAAGATGGGGTATTTATTGATTGTAATAGAGCAGCTGAGATATTAATAGGTGGAGATCGTTCAGCAATTATTGGTAAAACACCTCCTGAAATATCACCGGAATACCAGCCTAATGGCAAAAAATCTATAGAATATGTAGATGAAGTTAATAAAGAAGCTTTTGAAAGTGGAAAGCATTTGTTTGAATGGTATATAAAAAGAGTTGATGGAACTATATTTTTAACTCAAATAAATTTATCAGCTATTGATTATGATGGAGGTCAGGCATTACTTGTATCATGGAGAGACATAACACAACAAAGAGAAGCAGAAGGAAATATTAGAAAACTTTCGCAAGCAGTGGAACAAAGTCCGGTAAGTATAGTAATTACAAATATTGATGGGGATATTGTATATGCAAATCCTAAAGCCTGTGAAACCACAGGATATAATTTAGATGAATTAATAGGTAAAAACCCAAGAGTTTTAAAATCCGGAGAAACAAAAGATGAAGAATACAAAGTTTTATGGGATAATATTAGTACCGGAAATAATTGGCAAGGAATTTTTCATAACAAAAAGAAGACCGGCGAATTTTATTGGGAGTCATCTAATATTACTCCTATCTTTGATTCTAAAGGTGAAATAACAAATTATTTGGCTGTAAAGGAAGATATCACCGAAAGATTAGAGACACAATATGAACTGCAAAAAAGTGAAGAACGTTTCCGACAGATTTCAGAACAAAGTAAGGAAGTTATATGGGAAATAGATGCGGAAGGATTATTTACTTATATTAGTTCTATAGCAATCGAAGTATTTGGTTATACACCTGAAGAAATGATTGATAAAATGCACTTTTATGAATTAGTGGATACAAATGATCAAGATTTAACCTTTATACAAGCGCTGGAAACAATAAAAAAACATATAGAAATTAAAGATTTAATAAGTACAATCACTAAAAAAGATGGAAATAAAAGAATTATCATTACAAATGGTTTACCAATGTTTGATAATTATGGAACTTTTACAGGTTACAGAGGTGTTAATATTGACATAACTGAGAAAAAACTTGCAGATGATGAATTAATTAAATTTAAAACTATTGTTGATAAAGCTAGCTATGGAAAAGGCATATCAACTTTGAATGGTGATTTATTATATGCAAATGAAGCATTGGCTATAATGCATGGTTGGGAACCAAAAGAGTTGGAAGGTAAAAATCTAAGGATATTTACAGATGAATCACAAAAGAAGAGATTAAAAGAGTTAATTGATAAACTATTTATAGAAGGGAGCATTACTTCAGAAGAAATTGAACATGTAAGAAAGGATGGGACAACGTTCCCAACACTTATGAGTGCTACAGTAATATATAATGATAAAAACGAACCACAATATTTAGCAGCATCAGCAATAGATATCTCTGAGCTAAAACAAGCAGAAAAAGCTTTAAAAGAAAGTGAAGAGTCATTAAATAAAGCACAAGAAATTGCAAAGCTGGGTAGTTGGGAGCATAACTTTATTACTAATGAACTTAAATGTTCTGATTATTATTATACTTTACTTGGTTTATATCTACATGAACATAAAGATGATTTATATGATTATTGTATTAGTATAGTTCATCCTGAAGATTTGTCAGTAGTTGAATACTTACAAAAAAATGATTATGTAGAAAATAAACCAAAAATTGCTGACATGCGATTAATTATGTCTGATGGTAGTATAAAATGGTTACAAAATAATGTGATACCTATATTTGAAAACGGTGTATTAGTAGGATTAAAAGGAGTAAATATCGATATTACAGACAGAAAGCTAAAAGATATTGAATTAACAAAGCTTTATTTAGCAGTAGAGCAAAGTCCTGTTTCGATAGTAATTACCGATAAGGATGCAAAAATTGAATATGTAAACTTAGCATTTCAAGTTACTACAGGTTATTCTATTGATGAATTAATTGGTAATAACCCAAAGATTCTTAAATCAGGAAAGACAGATAAATCAGTTTACGAAGATTTATGGGCAACTATTTTGAATGGTGATAACTGGCACGGAGAATGGATTAATAAAAAGAAAAATGAAGAGTTATATTGGGAATCTATTTCAATAACACCAATATATGATGAAAACAAAATAATAACTAATTTCTTAGCTATTAAACAAGACATAACTGAAAGAAAAAAAGCTGAACAAGAAATATATGAATTAAATGCAAACCTAGAAAATAAAGTTAAGGAAAGGACTTTGCAATTAGCTGAAATTAATTCTAATTTACAGAATGAAATAGAAGTAAGAGTAAAAGCTGAAGAAGAAATGAAAATAGCTAAATTAGAAGCTGAACAAGCTAATTTAGCAAAAAGTGAATTTCTATCCAGAATGAGCCATGAATTACGAACACCAATGAATTCTATACTAGGTTTTGCTCAATTACTCGGCATGGGAGAACTTAACCAAGGACAAAAAAAAGGAGTAAATCATATACTAAATAGTGGTAAGCATCTTTTGAATTTAATAAATGAAGTTCTCGACATCTCGCGTATCGAAGCCGGACGACTTTCTTTATCAATGGAACCGGTACAGATAAATGGCATTATAATGGAATCAATTGATATTGTTCGTCCCCATACTGCCGAAAAACAAATAACATTAGAATTAATTGAAACATCCACCAATCAACTTTTTGTGAAAGCTGATAAACAACGATTAAAGCAAGTTTTGATAAATTTAATAAACAATGCTGTTAAATATAATAAAACTAAAGGTTCAGTAATTATAAAAACTGAATTAATATCACATAATCTATCTGATTTAGATCCTATAAGAATTTCAATTATAGATAACGGCATAGGAATTTCGGATGAAAATATCCCAAAGTTATTTAATCCTTTTGAAAGAGCAGGAGCTGATAAAACAGCAACTGAAGGAACAGGATTAGGATTATCAGTTGTTAAAAAGCTAGTTGAAGCAATGGGAGGTACTATTGGTGTTGAAAGTAAAGAGGGAGAGGGAAGTACATTCTGGTTTGAATTACCTCAAAGTGGAAACCAAATAAAAAAAGCAGAAGAATCTGGTTATTTTGGAATAGATACTAAGTTAGAAGATAAAAAAGGTACTATATTATATATAGAAGACAATAATTCAAATACTGAATTGGTTGAACATATACTCAAAGCCCAGCGTCCAAGTATCCGTCTAATAACTAGTACTAATGGTAAAGAAGCTGTGAAATTAGCTATTGATAACAAACCTGATTTAATTTTACTTGATCTTAACCTACCTGATATACATGGTAGCGAAGTATTAAACCTTCTAATGAATAATGAATCTACAAAATCAATTCCTGTAATAATTATTACAGCTGATGCTATGTCAAACCAAAATAAAAAGCTAATAAATGCAGGAGCAAAAGCTTATTTAACAAAGTCACTTGATTTGACTATATTTATAGAAGAAATAGATAAATATTTAATTAATTAACTTTATATAAAAACGATTAACAAAACGATTAAAATTAAGAAAATGATTGATGCTAGTTTAAAGAATGCTAATATTTTGATTGTTGATGATCAGGAAGCAAATATAGATGTTCTTGAAGGTTTACTTTTAATTCAAGGATATCTAAATATTAAAACCACAACAGACCCTAGGAATGTAGTTAGTTTGTTGTCAAGTTTTCAACCGGATATCATATTGCTGGATTTAGCGATGCCACATTTAAGTGGGTTTGAAGTATTGGAGCAAATAAAAGAAATAGTTCCAATAGCTTACTATTTACCAATACTTGTATTAACAGCAGATATTACATTAGAAGCTAGGGAGCGGGCACTTTCTAACGGTGCAAAAGATTTTCTGGTTAAGCCATTTGATTTGACTGAAGCAAATCTAAGAATACATAATTTACTTGAAACCCGTTATCTTTATCAACAACAAGAGAATCAAAATCACATTTTGGAAGAAAAAGTTAAAGAAAGAACAAAAGAATTAGTAATTGCTAAAGAAAAAGCTGAGGAAAGTGATCGATTAAAAACTGCATTTCTTAATAATATTTCGCATGAGATCAGAACTCCATTTAATGGAATAATTGGACTTCTATCTATGTTAATTGAGGACGCAATTTCTAAAGAGGAAAAAGAAGAATATGTTAATATGATTAATTATAGTGCTGATAGATTAATGAATACAATAAATGACATTGTAGAAATCTCACAGATTCAGGCTGAGAAAATAGAACTTTCAATATCAAAAGTAAATATTGATTATTTGATAAATGTTTTAATTGATAAATTTAAAACTCCAACAGAAAATAAACAACTTGATTTAATTATAAAAAATAATTTACCGTCAAATATAGAAAATATAAATACTGATAAATTAAAATTAATAAGTATCCTATCATATATTATTGATAATGCTATTAAATTTACAAATGCAGGAAATATAGAATTAGGAATAGATTATAATTCAGATTTTCTCATGTTTTTTGTAAAAGATACAGGAGTTGGTATTAATAAAAATGATTATACTAAAATATTTGAACGATTTATGCAAGTTGATGTGTCAAATACAAGACTATACGAAGGTTCTGGTTTGGGTTTATCAATTGCAAAAACATATACAGAAATACTTGGAGGGAAAATATGGGTCGAAAGTGAAATAAATAAAGGCTCAATATTTTACATATCTATACCCATTATAAGCAAGTAATTATTTCATTGAAATTATAACTAAAATTTCAAACTTCTCTCTTTGGTAACAGCGCAAAATCGAAGTATTGGAGGAGGATTTTGGAGAGATAACGGCAAAAAAAAACCCCATCAAAACTGATGAGGTTTAATAAAAGATTGGCGGCGACCTACTCTCCCACAATTGCTGCAGTACCATTGG
>JBAXLO010000200.1:0-8620 GCA_037134755.1 Bacteroidota bacterium
AGCAGACTAATCAAAAGAATGCAAAAGACAAGGGAGCTTATTCAGAAAAAGGAAGCTGAATTAAGAGAAAGCATAATCAACAAAAAAACCAGAATTCACAAATTGAATCAATTAATTTATAATTAAAATAATAACACTTAAAAACGTAATCAAATGGGTAATTTAATTAAAAAACCTTCGCAATTAGAAGTATCAGGATCGGTTAAGATTTTGATTTATGGACAGCCTGGACTTGGCAAAACAACACTTGGCTTGTCAGCACAGAAACCTTTATTATTAGATTTTGACGGTGGAGTTCACCGTGTAAATCCAATGCACCAAACAGACACTTTACAGGTCAATTCATGGGATGAAGTAATTGACGTATTTAAAGAAGATTTACGTCCTTATGAAACAATCATAATAGATACAGCAGGTAAAATGCTTGACTTTATGAATGTATATCTTATTAAAAACGATCCTAAGCTTGGAAAGCGTGACGGTAGTTTATCATTACAAGGTTATGGTGCAAGAAAAGTTATGTTTGTAAACTTTTTAAAACAAGCATCTGCATTAAATAAGAACTTAGTTTTTATTGCACACGACAAAGAAGATAAACAGGGTGATAGTTTATTTATACGTCCTGAAATTGGAGGTAGTTCTTCAGGTGATCTTATTAAGGAACTCGATCTTGTAGGTTACATGGAAGCAGTAGGAAAAAATCGTACTATTTCTTTTGATCCATGTGATAAATTTTATGGTAAAAATACTTGTCAGCTTGATAGTTTAATCCAAGTTCCAGTTTTAACAACTTCAAAAAATGATTTTCTTACTAATATCATTAATAAATATAAAGAAAATCAAGCTAACAGAGTGGTAATGGTTCAGGAATATGAATCATTATTAAAACTTATTAAAAGCAATGCTGAAGAATGCAAAACCTTAAAAGAATGTAACGAATATTTAGACTGGGTAAACTCTTTAACTAATATCTGGGACAGCAAAATTCAAGCCGGTGTTTTGATCAACAAAAAAGCTCGTGAACTTGGATTTACTTTTAATAAACTAACTAAGTATTTTGAAGGTGAAGTAAAGGAAACTAAAAAAGCAACTTCAAAAGTTCAGGAGGAATTAAATGTATAAGTTTTATGCCACTTTATTCGATGCTTTCAATTACTATCTTAATAGTGAAAGTGACGAAGCTTTACAAGACTTTTTAAGTTCGGTAAATCGTACATCTGAAATGTCAGAAGCAGCCCTGAAAGGGGTTGCTTTTAACGAACTGATAGATTCAATTAATAATGGTAATCCTGAAGTTCCATGTGATAATGAAAATATATTTTACAAAGTATTTTCTTATCCTATTAAAATAGTAAATGAGTTTTGTGATTATTTCAAAGGTGCAGCTCAACAGATATATGTTAGTGCCGAGATTGAAACTAAGTTTGGGACGGTTGAGGTTTATGGTTATTTAGATGAATTAAGAATGGATTGTTGTTATGATATAAAAACAACCTCAAATTATACCTTTCCTAAATTTATTGATAAATATCAGCATTTAATATATCCTTATTGCTTAAATAATAGAGGTTCAGAAATAAATACTTTTGAATATACTATTACTGACTTCAAAGATATTTATAAAGAAGTTTACACTTATAATCACGATCGGGATAGTCAAAAAATAAAGTTAGCCTGTGAACAATTAATTGAATTTATAGAACGTCCTGAAATCAAATCACAAATCACTAATCAAAAGATTTATGGATTAATTTCTTCAGAAATTAATCACAATTAAACGCTGCATAATGAATAAATGGCAAATATCAGCAGAATCTAAAGAGATTTTAACCCTTGAATACTTAAGAGATGAAGTTAAAAAGAGAATGGACAAAGAAGGCTTTTCATTAGAGCTTTTTGAAGAATATAACAACTATAATTTTAAGATACAATTCAAAGAAAAACAGTTAAAAGACTGCAAATTAAAAAGAATTTAATAATAATAAAATTTCAATCAAATGAAAGTAATTACTGAAGGACATAGATATACTATGTCAAATTTTGAAAACAAAGAAAATGGACAAACAATCCAGTTTATTGAAAAAGTATTAATAGAAAATGAAACATTGCCTAATGACAAGGTTTTGACAACTATTAATGATGGTACTACTAATGAAGAAGTACTGGAAGTATTAATTGATAGAATGAAATATTTACAAGGAAAATTCCCATGTAGAGAAAATGCAATTATCATAACTAAGCTTGAAGAATCTTTAATGTGGTTAAATAAAAGAACTGCTGATAGGATAAAAAGAAATGTAGAGGGCAAACAATTATCTTAATAAATATCACAATGAATTACACAATTAAAAAAGTAAAAATCAAAGATCGTTCTCTCACAGTTGATATGAACGAAATAGTTACAGGTGAAAACGGAAGTTTCACCAACGAAGTAACAAAGAAATGTGCTAACCTTGCACATGATGATCTTCTCAAATCCTTTGACGGCTTAGTTCCGCATCTAATTAGTATTTGCGACTTCAAAGGATCTGAAGACATAAACAGAGAGAATATAGAAGTCGGAATGTCTGACATATTTTCAGATTATGAAGTAACCGGTTTCTCGATCGGTGGAGCTGATGAAAAAGAGGGTGTAGTTTTAATTGCACAACGTAGTTTTCCTTCAGGTAAAGTTTTGAATATTGTAACTCCATTTACTCAGTATTTGGATGAAGACTACGAGTTCGGAAGTGAACTATCCGCGGCAATTGAAAACTGCTTATTTGAAACTAAAGAATATCTATTCAATGACAAGTTTTGCTTTAAACAACTCGAAATGGACTTCAATGATGAACATCCTGAAGGCGACAAAGCAGTTGAAGAACTGATGAAGCCACTTAAAGAAAAGATTAAGAAATCTAAAAGTAAAAAAGTAGCTGAAGAGGCAGCATAAAAACATTCGCGGGATGGAGCAGTGGTCGGCTCGCGGGACTCATAACCCCGAGGTCGTAGGTTCGAATCCTACTCCCGCTACTAAAAATAATAACATGGATAAAGTAACTGAAAAAAGTTTCTTCTTTAAAATAACTGCATTAACTAAATTTAATGGTGATGTAGTTGAGCAATTAACATGGGAACAGTTAACATGGGAATTAAGAAAAAAGTATGATTGGTATTTTAAATATAGAGCCGCTTTATTACAGGTTAAATATCCTAAATATGAGATATTAGTAACATGGGGAAATGAACCTGCAAAAGAGAATACTTTAGAGATTATTATTAAAAATAAACTTATTTCTAAAAAAAGAAAACTAACAGAATACAAAAACAAATTAAAAAAAGCGGAATCAGAATGGGATAGCATATTTCCTATTGAAGATGACACGACGTACAAACGATGTAAATCAAAAATCAACTATTTAGAATCAGAATTAAGCAAATAAACAAATAACGAAATGGTAATCACACGTACAAAAGAAGTATTCAGAATCGAGTTTAAATACAATCCGCGATTAGTTGACGGGGTAAAGGAACTACCTCAGCGTAGATTTGACCCTGTGAATAAATGTTGGACAGTTCCATTATCTTTTGAAAAGGAAATAGCAAACTTTGCCAACCGATATAACTTTAAATTCGGGAGCCAGGTTGATGAAGAAAAGTATTTTGATGTTTCACCTCTTCCAGAACTTAATCAGGAAATACCTTTAAAGATGAAACTTTTCCCTTACCAAGCAAATGGAGTAGCTTATGCTATTGAAAAGAAAAGAGTAATTATAGGAGATCAACCGGGATTGGGGAAGGCACAACCATTAAATGCAAAGATAGCAACTCCTGCGGGATTTATTGAAATGAAAGATATATATGTTAATTGTCCGGTGTCAACTCCTGATTCAAGTATTGCTTATGTAACCGGAGTGTTTCCACAAGGAATAAGACCAGTTTATAAAGTGACTTTTAATGATGGATACTCAACAGAATGTGACGAGGAGCATTTATGGACAATTAGAGATCACAATCAAAGAAGAAGGAATTCAGGATGGCAAACTAAAACTTTAAAAGAAATCATTGCTTCAGGAGTTGAGCAAAAAAACTCACCTTCCAGAATTGCTTCAGGAAGAAAACCAGTTTTAAAATGGGAAGTTCCAATCACAAAACCAGTTTTTCAAACTTGCACAGATTACATTATACCTCCTTATATTATAGGAGTATTAATAGGAGACGGATCACTTACTAATAACCATGTTTGCTTTTCTTCACCTGACTTTGACGATTTCATTGTAAATAAAGTTGAAGCATATTTACCTGAAAATTTAAAGTTGTGGGTAAATAGAAATGTTGATTGTCCTCAATATTTCATCACACAAAATAAAACAACAAAAAAGAACCCATGGTATAAAGAAATTGAAAATTTAAAACTTAATGTAAAATCAATTGATAAGTTTATACCTCAATTTTACTTACAATTAAATGCAAATAACAGGCTTCAATTATTAAGAGGTTTAATGGATACTGACGGTAGCTGTTTTAAAAATAGAAGTATTTTTCACACCATGTCTTTAAGACTAGCCGAAAATCTTGTACAGTTAGTTCAATCTTTAGGAGGTTTAGCAAATATAAATACTTATGATAGAACTAAAGAATTTAAAGGAATAGAGTATCAAGTTTGCGTAAGCTTAAATGAGTGTCCTTTTTCATTACCTAGAAAAGCAAACCAATGGAGAGAAAAATCAATTACAAGATTTATTGAAAAGATTGAATATTTAAGAGACGATTATACTCAATGTATTAAAATCAGTTCTAAAGAAGAATTATATTTAACAGATAATTACATTGTAACTCACAATACAGCTCAGGCAATAGCTACAGCTGTAGCCGTAAAAGCAAAATGTATTTTAACTATTTGCCCTTCGAGTTTAAAGATTAATTGGGAGAGAGAGTGGAAAATGTGGAGTAATTATAAGCCAATGATATTAACTGATAATGTTAAGCATAATTTCCACCTTTTTCACCAAACAGGATTAGTAAATGTATTTATAGTTAACTTTGAATCACTTAAAAAATATTTCGTCCAGTCTATTTCCAAAACTGAAGGAGGTAAACTTACTTTAAAAAACATAACTTTCAAAAAGCAATTTACTGATATGTTTGATATGGTTATAATTGACGAATCTCATCGCTGCAAATCCACTGCTACACGTCAGAGTAAGCTAGTTAAAGGAATTTGCACCGGGAAAGAATATATTTATTGCTTAACAGGAACTCCGGTTATAAATAAACCAAAAGACTTAATTAGTCAATTAGGAATTATTGATCAGATGCCTGCTTTTGGAGGTTACAAAAACTTTGTGATGCGATACTGTAACGGACCTAACGAAGCTTCAAACTTAAGAGAACTTAATTATGTGCTAACTCAAAACTGTTTTTACAGACGAGATAAGCAGGAAGTCTTGAAGGATCTTCCTGATAAATTAAGGCAAATTGCATTGTGCGAAATCTCAACCAGAAAAGAGTACACCGACGCGGAACGTGACATGGTAGAGTACTTATATAAATACAAAGATGCCGATGATGAAAAGGTAGCACGAGTTCTAAGAGGTGAGATTATGGTTAAGATAGGTATCTTAAAGAATGTTTCTGCACGTGGCAAAATAGCAGATGTGTGTGAGTTTGTTGATGACATTTTAGATAGTGGAGAAAAGCTTGTTTTGTTCTGTCATTTAAGAGAGGTAATACATGAATTTAAAAAAGCTTACCCAAAAGCGGTAACCATAACAGGGGAAGATGACAATGCAGCACGCCAGAGTGCAATTGATAGTTTCCAAACTAATCCAAAGACACAATTAATCATTTGTTCAATCAAGGCTGCCGGGGTTGGTTTGACTTTGACAGCAGCTTCGAGAGTTGCATTTGTGGAGCTTCCATGGACGGCAGCGGATTGCGATCAATGCGAAGATAGGGTTCATAGAATTGGACAGAAAGATTCAGTTACCGCTACATATTTCTTAGGGAATAACACTATTGATGAAAAGATTTACAAAATTATACAAGCTAAAAGAGATATTGCAAAACAGATAACAGGAAGCCAAGAGCAGATTGAAGAAAGCATAGTTGATTTAATGTTTGATTTATTTACTAAACCAGAGGAGGTGTCAAGTGAAAAATAATCAAACTATCTTATTTGATATTTCTGCAAAGAAACTTTCAAAGAAACAAGAAAGAAAACTTTGCAAGAGAAGTCCTAATGTTACCATTGCCAGAATGAGAAGAAGAAACAGAAGGTATTATTTACACTACAGATGCAAAAGAATAGGATTGGTATTGAATAAAAAGAACACTACTCTTTCAGGAACTGAAGAATCATTAAGCAAATTATGGGCAATAGAATTGAGAGATAGATTTGGTTATAACCTTCAAATAATAATAGCATAATGCCAAAAAATATATTAGACAGTATGAACCTCAAAAAAATTAAAGTTCATCTTACCAAGAGACTTGTAAAATTTGAAGAGGTTGTGGATACAGAGCATAACGAAACGCTGATACTATTTAAAATAGACAGATATAAAAACAGAGTTTTTAATACTAAAATAGGAAAACAAATAAAATAATAACATGAAAGAAAACATAGACAACTTAGTAGCTGAATTAAATCAAAAGGTTACTGAATTAAATCAAAAGGTTACTGAAATAAATAAAAACGGAGCTTCAGCAAAAGCACTCAAAGAATACAACGATATTTGGTTTGAACTCTTCAAATATAAACATCCAATAATAAGGAAATAAACATGAAGAAATCATTTATAATAATATTTGCAATTGTATTCTACTCTATATTAGCTTACAACTTAGATTATTTATATAAGAATAATATTAAGAAGGATGCTGAGATTAAGAAACTCAACGAAAAGTTATATTTAGATTCACTTTTAATTAGTAGCCATGAATAACCAACTACTCAAAGAACTTGCTACCTCAGCAAAGAATGAACATGAATTACAATCTTATTGTGTGCAATGGTTTAATCTTAATTATCCTAAATCATTATTATTTGCCATCCCTAACGGAGGCTTAAGGAATCTGAAGGTGGCAGTTAAATTAAAAAAAGAGGGTGTCGTTAGTGGAATTCCTGACTTATTTCTTGCAAAAGGAACTCCAGATTATAACGGACTTTTTATTGAAATGAAATACGGTAAAGGCAAAACAAGAAGTAATCAGAATGAAATACACACAAAATTATTAGACAGTAATTATGCAGTTGCTACTTGCTGGACTTACGAAGGATTTACAGACATTGTGACATTATATATGAACAATGTTTCAATCAATAATAATAATAATAAATAAATAAATTTAACGAAATGGAAAACGGAATCCACCAATTAAAATTAAAGGAAATCAGAGTAAGTGATCTGAATCCTCGCAAAACAATCAATCAATCTTCAATAGAAGAATTGGCACAATCAATTAAAGAAGTAGGAGTATTATCTCCTATAATGGTAAGAACAAACGCAGGCAAAGGATGTCCTTTTGAAATCATTTATGGAGAAAGAAGATACAGAGCTGCTGCACTTGCAGGTTTAGAAATCATACCTGCAATAGTTAGAACTCAGGTAACCGATTCTGAAGCTTTGGATTTAATGATTACTGAGAACCTGCAAAGGGAAGATGTTAAACCACTGGAAGATAGTTTCAGACTCTTCAATTGATGGAGTAAGGTCATTTGAAATAGTAAGTCCAATTTTAGAAGGTGAAGCTGGAATAAATGAAATTGATATAGTTTGTCAGGTTTTAGAACAAACCGGAGCAAAAGTAAATAAGAGCTGCGGATTACATATACATTTTGATGCTGAAGGTTTATCACTTGATACTTGGA
Source organism: Bacteroidota bacterium (assembly GCA_037134755.1). Lineage (GTDB taxonomy): Bacteria > Bacteroidota > Bacteroidia > Bacteroidales > JACABE01 > JBAXLO01. Next base: position 7,853 of record JBAXLO010000200.1, read on the forward strand.
AGAGGATATATAAAAATTATGCTAAACTTGAAAATACAATTGATGGTTTTATGCCTGAATCAAGAAGAGGCAACACTAACAGATTTTGTAAAGGTTTTAAAAATATTCAAAACTTCAGTAATAAAATTAATAATGCATCAAGCTTGAGAGCAATAAGTGAAATTTTTAATAATGACAGATATTATAAAATTAACCCTGTTTCTTACTCAAGACATAACACTTGCGAATTTAGACAACATGCAGGAACAATGGATTACAGAAAAATAACAAGATGGATAAAATTTTTACATAATCTTTGCGAATTTTCTACTACTTTTGAAGTCTCAGATTCAACTTTAAATGGACTTGCAAAATTTAATCAAGCAGCTATAAGTGAATATTATAAATTTAGAACACAAAAATTAGCAGCATAATGAAATACATTTTAGAAGATGGAGGCATAATAAATGCCTCCTCAAACGAAGAGTTTGTTGAGCAATTAAAAGATGGAAGTAAATTCGATTCACACCTCAGTACTGAGGAATATATCGAAGCTTTTTCCAAAAGGATATCTATGTACTATGGTAAAAAAATACTTTCGGGTAGTGTAAATATTCTAGTCCAGGAATTAAAAAGAATTGGATATTTAAAGATAGAATAATGTTAAATGTTCCTTGTTTCGTTCCTGTAGTAAATAAAAAAGCACTCAAAAAGAGTGCTTTAAATGTTGTTTTAGTGGTCCCACCTGGACTTGAACCAGGGGCCTACTGATTATGAGTCAGTTGCTCT
>JBAXLO010000201.1:0-8619 GCA_037134755.1 Bacteroidota bacterium
CATAATAAATCCTGAAATATATCAAGCACAACCTACAAATTTAACATTAACTCCTTATTTTAGTACAGTTACAGGTAGTTTTACGGCTTCCGAAACTGCAGATCATTATCTGATAGTAAGAAGTTCGTCCGGTATTTTAGGTGCATCACCTCTTAAAGGGACTATATACACTGCCGGCAATACAATAGGAGATGGTGTTGTGGTAGCTTATCAGGTAGGAACCTCTTTTATAGATACAAATCTGAGCAAAGGTACACATTATTACTATATTTTTGCTGCGGACACATTATACTGTACGCATAATTATTTAACTTCTTTGCCACTTACTGCCAGTGTTAACCTTAATTGTGGCATACCTGACGCCCAACCAAGCAATCTTAATTTAACAAGTAATAATACTACTGTTAGTGGCTCATTTACAGCTTCTGCAAGTGCCGATCATTATCTGATAGTAAGGAGTACGATAGACCCTCTTACAGAAAACCCAACAAATGGAACTACCTATACTTCCGGTAATTCACTTGGAAATGGCACAGTAATTGCTTATCAAACAGGTACAACATTTGCAGACTCTAATATTATTATGGGAACATTATATTATTATTTTGTGTTTGCAGCTAACTGTACTAGCTCACCTCAATATTTAACAACAAATCCTACAAAGCACAATACTGGAGCTTGTCTAATATCATGGAATTATAATTTAGGTAGTTATTATAATAATGGATGTTTTGCTTCATCAATTCCAAATTCATGTGAATTGAATAGAGTTTGTCAAAATGACACATTTAGGGTTGAAATAACAGGTGATTATATATTTTATGATTCACTAACATCACATTATCAATATGTTTTTACTAGTGAATCTTCAGCATCAATTTTTTACACCTACCCTTCAACACCTCAATTATGTTATAACTATGGACTCCCAATAAATATAGCTATACCTATTGCAGGTAAATATTATGTAAAACTGAAGGTTTGGGATAGTATTGGAAACTTAACTATTCCTATAGGAGGTGATTCTGAAACCTATATTACTGTAATTAACAATCATCCAAATTCAGATATTTTAAAAATACCAAAGGATACAACAGTTTGTGTGCGGTCTCATATACTATTGACACCTATGATTAATTTATCAGATATTACTGTACATTGGCAATTTAACTGGGGAGGATTAGATGTTTTTGCTTCTGGGACTTATCCTAATTTACAATATAAAACTTATTGTTTGTGTCCGGGTACTTATAATTTATGGGCATTAGTAGATAGTGGATGTGGATCTTCTGATACTACTCATTATACTTTAAAAGTCTCAATTAATCCAGATATTGAAATTGTTGAAACTGCTTGTTCACAAATTAGTTTTCAAGGAATTTCTAAATGTATTGACTCAACTGATGTCTTACAATTAAGTTTTTGTACTTTGCATTGGGACTTTGGGGATGGACAATCTTCAAATTTACAAAATCCAATACATCTCTATTCAGATACAGGCACATATACAGTGACATTTTCAATAATTTATAATGATACTATTTATGGTCATTGTCAGGCAACTGAAACAGTAACTAAGATTATAACTATTTCACCACCACCTACACCTCCAATTATTGCTGGGCATAATAATAATTGTGATGAATTTGAAATACCTGCTGTTAGTTCTAATTACTATGTGTCTAACACAACTTATAGTTCCTATCATTGGTCAGCAACTTATGGTAATATTATTGGTTTATCTTCTTCACCTACAGTATATATTAAGTGGGATACGACTATAACCAACTCAAATCCCGGTGTAGTAAAGGTAATAGTACAAAATGGGAATGGATGTAGCGATTCTGCTTCTTATAATGTTTATGCTTGTTGTGATTCTGCTTGCGTAATTTCAAAATCACTAGGTCCCTGCGTATTACATGATACTGTAATAAATAGTAATAATTTAAACCTAATAAATAATGATTGTCTTAGTATAATAAATGGTACACTAACATTTGACTGTGATGATACATTATACGGTAAATATTTATGTATGGGTCCTTATGCAAAAATTGTTGTTAATACAGGTCATAAACTTACAATTATAAATTCAAATATTCATTCAAGTTGTGGATATATGTGGGATGGTATTTATGTTAATGATGGAAGTACTACCTTAGATATACAGAATGGCACTAATATTAATGATGCTATTAATGGGCTGGTCTCAAGTAATGGTGGGATTATTAAACTACATAGTACTGTTGATCCGAGTGATCCGAATTACATTTACTCTAACGTAAATATGACTAATAATTACTATAATGTTCAAATAAATAACGCTGCTACTGCCCCTTATCCTGGTTTTATTAAAAATACAGTATTTAATGGAGATACTTTATTGCCTTATGCTCCTTTTATTAATTATAAAACTTTTTCGGGAGTTGAGTGTAGAAATATAACTAATATCACCATTGGTGATTATAATTTATCGAGTTATAAAAATATTTTTAATACTATGCAATATGGTATTCATGCTTTAAATTCAAATATTAATGTTTATAATAATGAATTTAATTCTATTTTTATTCCCGAATTATTACTCGAACTTCCTACACATCCTTACAATCCAAACCCTATTCCTATTACTATTCCTAGTTATCCTGAAGGAGCTGTTTATGCAATAAGTACAGCAAAAATATATCATCCAAATGTTTTAACAGTAGGGGGAGATAGCCTGAAACAAAACTTTTTTAATAATTGTATTACCGGTATCTACTCTAATAGATATGTAAATAATCTAACTAAAAATCATATTAAAGATTGCTATAATGGAATAAGTTTGGTTGATATAATTCCTGATACTACTTCGTTGTTTAATCAGAATATCGTTGTAACTTACCCTACAAATATTAATGATAATAATATTTACACTTCAGCTTCTTATACAGTTACTTCAGGAAAAGGTATTTCCATTAGGAATACACGTACTCCATTGTTCGGATATAATTGTTATATTAAAGGAAACAGCATTGTAGGCAAACAAACAGGTATATCATTGATTAATATAAACTCAACTACATCTACATCTTCAACTGTTTATAATAATGCTATACTCAATAATGTTAACGGACCTAATGAGCCGGAAGTATCATCAATGCACAATCAATGCGGAATATATGCAGCAAATTGTGCAAGGATTAATATCTCCAATAATAATATTAAGAGAAGTTTTCCGGTTGTAGATAATAATAACGACTATAATAACATAAAGGGTATTTGGATTGAAAGTGGTAGCTTAAGTGCCAATGTGTTTGAAAATTATTTAACCAATATGGGGAATGGTATTTATACGTATGGAGGGCTAACTAATACCCAGTTTAATTGTAATACTTTAGATCATAACTATTATGGGTTTAGGTTTGCGGGAGCATCCAGCATATCCAATCAGGGACAAACTGGTACTGGGGCTTATAATCCATGCAATAAATGGCCTGATATTATTCCAACATCATCACCTCATAATAGAATGTATGAAGATGATTTCCCAATTGGCTTAAATTCAGGTTTTACATACTATTATGATTATAGTGCAGATCAGAAATATAACCCTAATCCAATGCATAATCTTTTCTTAAGTATTTCAACTCAAAACAATCCGAGTGGCAATTGTTTATGTGTAGAGAATGATACTGTAATTTATGTTGGTACTAATGGTCCAATTAATGATGCAAGGACACGTGAAATGGCATTGGGTAAAATAGCAAGGAATGAATTGGTGTTTGATACACTTCAATCTGAATATACGGCTATGACACGTGAGTATGCTTATAGATTGCTGGCTAATGATACGAGTATAATATATATGGGCGATACGAGTGATTATGTGTATCTGGCATTTTATAATAGCATGTTATCATCAGATGCGGCTCATTATATGAATGCTTTAGCTGCAATGGATACAAATGATCTGGCAACTGTACAAAGTGAACTAAATTTGATTGCTGACACCAATGCTATCAATCATAATCGCATAATAGTTGGGACTATTTATTTGAACACCTGGGCTCAGAATAATTATGATTTAACAAAAGACCAAAGTGGTGTTTTGTATGACATCGCTTATCTTGACCCTAATACTAACGGTGATGCTGTATATACTGCACGAGTAATGTTGAACATAGATCCTAATGATACTGATTTAAAATCTGCTATATATATTCAAAAGCCTAATAAGGAAGTTAAACCTAATGCAGTGCATATTTATCCTAATCCGACAAAGGAAACAGTTACTATTTCATTTGATCAGGCAATATCCGATGAAGGACTTGTTGAAATCTGGAATATAATGGGTAATAAATTAATTACAAATTATATTTCAAAATCTACCGTTCTACAAAAAGTTAATGTAAGTAGTTTAACATCCGGCATCTACTTCTATATTATAAAAGTGAATGCTGATAAATTTTCATCAGGCAAACTCATTATTTTAAACAAATAATACAACCTTTTTAAGTAAATCCTGTCTATGTGACAGGATTTACTTATTTTTGTATTCGATATGGTATATTTAAAAAACATATTCTTTTTTCTTTTACTAATTCTTGTATTAAATATACAAGGACAGCAAATATTATCTCCTAATCTAATTAATAATCCTTCTTTTGAACAATATGATACTTGCCCATATAATGAAGGTCAATTGCATTATGCAAATTATTGGTGGGGATTAAGTACAGATTATTATAATATTTGTGCAACCTCTGGTGGTGCTTCAGTTCCATTAAATTTTGTCGGATTTCAATATGGACATACAGGAAATGCCTATGCTGGTGCTTGTATTTATGATGGTACTTCAAGAAAGTATAGAGAAACAATAAAAACAATACTATTTGATACATTAATCGCAAATAAAAGATATTGTAATAATTTCTATGTATCTCTTGCGGAAGTTTCATATCAATCAGTGTATTCATATTATGTATTATTAGATACAATAGGTATGTTTTTTACAAGAAATACAGTCCAAGATACTGTTCTCCCAATTTTAAGCAATGGAATAAAAGTTCAAAATAGTATTTTAAATATAGATACTATAAATTGGTTAAAGATTTCAAATAGTTTTATTGCAAATGGTGGAGAACAATATTTAGCAATAGGTAATTTTGAGAATAATATTAACTATCCAACTGGTCAATCAGGTTTAACTTATGTTTATGTAGATGATGTTTCGGTATGTGAGTGTAGTTTTAAGTTTAGCTTAGGTAATGATACCACTTTATGCTTAGGGCAAAGCCTTATATTAAACCCTAATATGCCTAATGCCACTTATACATGGCAGGATGGGAGTCATGATTCAACATTTAAAGTTATGCAAGCTGGCACTTATTGGGTTAGTGCATACTTTGCAGATTATAATATAACAATATCGGATACTATAAAAGTAGCTTATATTAATTGTGATACTATTGATACTAATGATAATATAATATCCATTTATCCTAATCCTGCAACTGATAATCTTACCATAGAAACAAACTTTAATGAAGAACATAGATTAGAAATAATTAATCTTCTCGGGCAAACCATTTATACAACTTATATAGGTAGGAAGAGTATAATTAATACTTCAAATTACTCTTGTGGGCTTTATATTCTAAAAATATATACAGATAAAGAAATTATAGTGAGGAAGTTTGTGAAAGAGTAAGACCTCTATCTGTATCTTTCCTCTAATAGGAGATAAAAAAGGTAAAAATACAATTCAAATGAATTCTGCAAAATTGATACATGATATATGGGTTGACGGTGGCAATACAGAAGGTTTGCTTCAGAAAGTAAAATATGCCTATCCATGGAATACTTATGAATTGTATGCTGATCTGTTAAGTAAATCTCCTTATCTGTCCAATTCTGTTTTGATAGCAGCAATTGATAATACAGAAGCATTGCCTGATGAACTGCTTGCTGTAGTATTAGAAACAAATCCTCAATTTCTACGTTCAATCAAAGTAATGGATGAATTGTTGAAAAATAGGGAACAATTTTCAGAAGAAATGTTAGATGAAATCAAATATATGGTTTCCGATTCTATTTCACCTTTAGAGAACATGGTAGCTGATGTATCGTATTATACAAGCCAGCGTAAAACTTACGTTGACATGCTTAAACAATACTATATTGCCGATACAACAGGAACCTGTTTGGATAGCCTCATTGTCTTACTATCCGGTGAGTCGGATATTAATTCAGCTTATGAACTGGCTTATGCCTATATATCAAAAAATGATCAGCAGAGTGTATCAAATGTAATGTCGGCAATAGAGCAAATAATAGATCCTAATGATAGTACTGAAATGAATAAATATGATATGATGAGTTATATGATTCCTATTATCTATAATCTAGAAAATAGTATTGAGACTATTGACAGCCTGAATGTGGATGAGCAAAGTTTTGTTTATAGCCTTGCAGAAAGTAATGACGATTTGCCCGGTATGCTGGCAAAAGCTATACGATTGCAAATTGATACAAGTTATCATTACTACGAGCCGATTTATCCGGCAGATAGCCAGCAAATGCGGACTAAAGCTGTTAAAAAAGTAAATAAGCCAAAGAGCACTACGGAAACATTTAGTGTTCACCCTAATCCTGCTAAGGGCTATGTAATTGTAGATTACAGAAACAATACTCCAACAAAAGAGATTTTGCTTGTGATAACAGATATGCAGGGTCGTTTGCAAAAGAAAATGTTATTGAATGTTAAATTTTCGCAAAATCTGGTAGATGTACATAATTTTGTTAATGGTATGTATAATTTTACTATCTTTGTGGACGGAAAACAAAAAGCAAGTAGCAAAATAGTGATACAAAATTAATTAATAATAAATTAAGGAGAACTCCTTGTAAAAGGAGCTCTCCTTATAATAATATAGAAAATGAAAATACTCAAACAATTTATAATAATCGTTTTATTATTCCTTTTACATTTTACTGCATTAAGCCAACAACAAATAGTCTTTAATAAGTTATATAATCCTAACAATACAACATCAGAAGGGGCTGCAATATTAACTAAAGGAAGTGGATATGTAGTACAGGGTGCTGAATGGGATGCTAATTACCACATATCACTGTTATTTTCTGAATTGGATTCAATTGGGAATCAAGTTAAAGTTGTGCGATTTTTAAATGATACCACATATTATGGTAGTGGCTATGGTTCTATGACACATACAGAAGATGGTGGATATTGCTTTGCAGGCGATATAATATACTCAATAAAGAAGCTATATTATATGATACGTTTTAATAAAGATTTGGATACTTTATGGACGAGAACGATTGAACATGATACTAACTGGCAATGTATAACACAGGTTTGCGAAACTTCAGATCATGGATTTGTTTTGGTAGGTGAAAAAGATGTAAATTCAACTATTGCAAATGTGTTAATTGTTAAAACAGATGGTACGGGCAATAAATTATGGGAAAAGACAATCGCAACAGGAAACCAAAGCCGTGCATGGCAGGTAAGGGAAACTCCTGATAAAGGTTTATTGATTGAGGGTTACAGATATTCTGCCGCACTGGGGAAGGGATATCCTTTTATTTTAAAGACAGATAGTGCAGGTAATTTTATATGGGATAATTTCCCCAATTGCCCAATTTATAATGAAGGTGGCTCAATAGCTGTTACAAATGAAGGTGATTATTTATTTGCTTATGGTTATGGATTATCATTAGGTGGTAATACTACTGATTATATGAATACAAAACTTAATATAATTAAATATAATTCAGGGGGTGGAGTAATATGGAATCGTATATACGATACTGTTACAACTAATTTATCAGTTGGTAGAATTGACATATTACCTAATGGCGAATTTTATGTTTTAAGTCATGAAGTTGCTTTTACTATGATGAGTTTTCAATATGATGGAATATTAATGAAATTTAATGCCAATGGTGATAGTTTATGGAAACAAAGATATAGCTATACAGATATTGATTTTAGTGATAATGAGCTTTATGATGGTGTAACCACCAATGATGGTGGCTTTATAACTTGTGGTTATGTCGCTGCTAATCCCGGTATAGTGCAGCAAATATGGGTAGTTAAAACAGATAGTAATGGTTATGCTCCGGGAATGCATTTTTTAGGGATAAATGAGGTAAGTAAAGAAAATAAGGGAGATGTAAGAGTGTTTCCTAATCCTGCTAAGGGTTATGTAATTGTTGATTATAAAACTAATACAAATGCAAAAGAAATTTTGCTGATTATAACCGATATGCAGGGTCGCTTGCAAAAGAAGCAATTCTTAAAAAATAATTCTACTCCAAATTTTGTAGATGTACATAATTTTATTAATGGAATGTATAATTTTACTATTTTTGTTGATGGAAAACAAAAAGCAACAAGCAAAATAGTAATACAAAATTAATAATTAAACAAAGGAGAACTCCATAAAAGGAGTTCTCCTTATTAAAACAAAATAATAATGAGAATACAGAAACAAATATTAACCACACTCTTAACTCTTCTTTTGTCTTATGCATTTAGCCAGCAACAAATAAGTTTTAATAGGATTTATAATCCTGATAGTATTTATACTGTAACACCAGTTGGTCATA
>JBAXLO010000202.1:0-8544 GCA_037134755.1 Bacteroidota bacterium
ACTGCAATGGGTTGCAAAACAATTCTTATTCCATTGCAAACTATGGGTATGAGTAGTCTTTTTGATAAAAAAGACACCAAGCCTGAAGCTTATGATCAATATCGCCAACAGGCTAAAGATTTTTACAAAGACCTTAATCCTGCTACCGAAAAGAAAGTGTTTGTTGCAGTATTAGAGATGTATAAGAAGTTTGTAGATAAGCAACAACAACCCGACATCTTAGATATTATCGAAAAAGATTATAAAGGAAATATCAATAAGTTTGCTGACGAAGCTTTCGAAAACTCTATGTTTACTTCCGAAGAAGCATTTAATAACTTCTTAAAGAAGCCTTCTACTAAGAAGTTTAATAAGGATCTTATTCATAAAACAGCCATGTCAATCTATGGTGCATATATGAAGAGCAATACTGATAGCCGCGAACTTAACAATAAGTTTAACATTACTAAGCGACTGTTTGTTGCCGCTTTGCGCGAAATGCAGCCTGAAAAGAAATTCTATCCTGATGCTAACTTCACCATGCGTATGACTTATGGTAAGATATTGGATTATACCGCTGCCGATGCTGTACATTATGATTATGTTACCCATCTTAAAGGTGTGATGGAAAAAGAAGATCCAACCAATGATGAGTTTACTGTTCCAGCTAAACTTAAAGAACTTTATGCAAAGAAAGACTTTGGCAGATACGGTTCAAATGGCGACCTTAATGTATGTTTTTTAACTACTAATGATATTACCGGTGGTAACTCAGGTAGCCCTGTTATGAATGGTGACGGACAATTAATCGGTCTGGCTTTTGATGGCAACTGGGAAGCTATGAGTGGTGATGTAGCTTTCGAACCCGAACTTCAACGCACTATTTGCGTTGACATTCGCTATGTTCTTTTCTGTATTGATAAGATGGCTAATGCTCAGAATTTGATTAAAGAAATGAATATTATTGAATAAATATATCATCCAAAGTATTAGATAATACCTTGATTTAAAACTAACAGGTTTCCAAAACCTGTTAGTTTTTGTATAATATATTTTTATGCTTAGAAAAAAAGTTTTATTACTTTTCTAACTCTGTAATAAGTTCTTCGGTCATCTCCATATTATGGAACACATTAGTAACATCATCATCTTCTTCGATAACATCAATTAATTTCATAACCTTTTTAGCATCATCCACACTTATCTTTTCCATACTCTTAGGAATACGTTGCAGTTCTGAATTTTCTGCTTCAATATTAAGTTGTTCAAGTTTCTTAACCATGTGCCCAAAATCTTCCATTGCAGTAGTTATTGTGTAATAACCTTCTTCGAGCTGAATATCTTCAGCACCTGCATCAATCAAGTCAAGCTCAACTTCTTCAAGATTTAGATTAGCTTCAGGAATAGTAAATATACCCTTGCGATCAAATAAAAACAACAAAGAACCATTGGTACCTAAGCTACCATTGTATTTATTAAAATAAGACCTGATATTACTAACAGTACGCTGTTGATTATCGGTAGTACACTCAACAAAGATGGCAATACCATGAGGTGCATAGCACTCATAAGTTAATTCTTGGAAATTAGCAGCATCCTTATCAGAAGCTTTACTAATAGCTCTTTGCATATTGTCTTTTGGCATATTGCAGCCTTTTGCATTTGATATTGCAAGACGTAAACGAGGGTTGCCGTCCGGATCAGGACCACCTTCTTTTACTGCTACAGTAATTTCTTTAATTACTCTCGAAAACATTTTTGAACGCTTTGCATCCAATGCTCCCTTTTTGCGCTTAATGGTTGACCATTTATTGTGTCCTGACATGTATATTTGTATTATTGATTTCTAAATTTCAATTCGCGAAATTAAACATTCTGCAAAAATAAAAAAAATGTCGGTATAAACACCGACATCTTTTTAAAAAACTTAATAAAAATCTGAAAAATAAAAATAGTAGTAATTATTTTAGAAAAATTACCATCCTATTAATGTTATCCCTACAGTATAAGGATAAAGTTCAGGTCCTTTTCCATCCTGAAATAAAGTTGTCAAAGCATAACTGGCAAATAAATTTATCGGACCCCAGCCTACTCTTACCTCAGCATCTAGTTTAATAGGGTTTAAGTAAAAATCATTATAGATTTTATCCTTTTGCTTTTCACCATCCTTTATATAAACTTGCTTTGAATGCGAACCAATACGATAGCCAAATACTGCACCTGCACTTATATGAAATTGTTGTTTATGATTGACTTTACTTGTTTGATATTCTAAAAATAAAGGAACTCTCAGCCAACTCATAGTCAATTTACTTTTGATATAACTATCAATTGCTTTGTTATGATAACCATAAATCTGACTTGAATCAGGGCATAAAACAACGTCGTAATCAAAACGATAATTATTGTATTGCAATCCAAGCCCTGTTACAACCCCTAGTCTATTGTTTATTATATTTGCACTAACGTTGAAAAAGTTAATATCAACCTCAATAGATTTATTCATATTTAATTTTAGATAATCATATTTCGATGGAAGTGTATTGCTAAAATTCTTATCAACATAACCATTAAAACCTAAGCCGAAACCTGCCCAATGTCCATGAAACTTTGTCTTTTTAGGATTAACACTCATCGAAAGATTGTTTTCGTCAATATCTAGAACATCTTCACCATTATTTTCTTTGTAATTGTCGCCATCACTTTTATTATCTGAATAAGTTATGATTTTAGTAATCCTTATTGAATCTCTTTCACCTTTTCTTACAGAATCATCAGTAATTTCGATCTCTTTATCAATATATTTCCCTTGAGTTTTATTACTTGTAACTTGTTTCAAAGATTTCTTTTCGTTGGTAACTTTCCCCATCCCTGACTCATTAACTTCCAAGCGATCACTTACATTTACTTTTGCCCTAGATACTCCTGTTGCATTTATATTCCCGTTAACAGCATTCAATTTTATGGCTAAAAGATTAGCAGCCCCTGATAAATTTGCGTTGATTGTATTTGCAACGCCCTTTAAAGTTATATTAGATGCTCCTGACATATTGACAGTAATGTTGCCTGATGAATTTAAATTCAATGAAACCTGTGAAGCTCCGGTTGTTTTTATATCAATTCCATCTGATTTAATATCATTAATAGATTTAACTTTTGTTATACCTCCTGCTTTTATCATTTTAAGATTAGGACAAACTATATAAATATCCGAAGTTTCGTTACCGGATTTAGTTTTAGGTGCTATTTTTAATATCCCATCTTTCACGTTAAATTCAACACCATCTTCTTCTGCTTTTACGGATTGCATATCACCTTGAGAAATAAATATTGTTGACACATCACCTGCATCAATCCCTTTGAAAGCAGGCAAATTAGTTGCATTTTTATTATTCTGTTTTAAAATAGAATCCTGTGCATTTACATTATAATTAATACTTATAATAAGCATTAATAACATTAGTTTAATTGTTTTCATAGAAGTATTCTTTAAATTAGATCGTAAATTCATTTTTAGTTGTGACGAATTAATCGAATAAATTGTTACTGTATTTTTAATTATTTTATTGCTAATTTTTGTTCTATACTTTTATAAGTGTTTCTTACACCGGTAGTAAAAGTCCCAATTTTAGCATAACCTTTATTAGCTACATTGTAAATAAAATCCTGTACTTCCGCTATCTGATCGTCGGGATTTATAAATTTATTAAATTGCATATTCCTAAGACTTCTGTTTTTTCGGGAAGCATCATTTTCATCATCATTATTAAGCATACCAGATATGTTAGTATAATAATCTCTAGTTTCGAATTGATTATTGGATGTATTAGCAGCCAACTGAATTTGTATTTGGTTTTTAGGTTCAATAGCAGCTATCTGAATGTCTTCAATTCTGTTCTCTACTTTTTTCTTTTGAACAGGAACAATAGTTACAGTATTTTTAACTCTTAAGTTGTGTTTTTTAATTGGAATATCAATAATAGAAGCAGTATTTTTAGAAAAGTTTTGCTCTGTATTTGTATTAGTTATTGCTAAATTATTATTAACATCATTATTCTGATTATTCTTTATAAATAATGAAGCTCCAAATAAAATTAAGAATGAAGCAGCAATAGCAACAGTAGCGTAATTTACTTTCTTATTTATATTTCCTAAAGTAAATTTCTTTAAATCCTTTTTATTTTCAAATACAATTGTAGTGTCTGGTATAAGTTTGGTTAAAGAAAAAAGTTTGTATTCATCTTTTAAAGTAGGATTGTTTTGAAGAAAGATTTCCAGTTGTTTTTGCTGACTATTATCCAAATCTCCTTCAATTGAAGCAATAAAGTATTCTTTATAATTAGTATCATTAATAATAACTTTTGATGTGTCTGGGGTTTGTTTTAAAGCTAGTTTTAAATCGAATCTAACTTGTTTGTCAGGAACAATGCTAATGTTTTCGAAGCTGTCAAACTCTTCTTTTATATCAGGGTTTGCAATCAAAAATGCCTGTAATTCATGCTCCTCACTCATTGTAAGTGTTCCCTCGTAGTAGTCGAGAATGTAGATTTCGTAATTATTTTTATTTATACTCATATTAAATAACCCTTTCCATTGTTCCTATATATTCTTTTAAGAATAAACGTGCTCTATAAATATATACCTTTACTTGCGATTCATTTAAACCACAAATATCTCCTATTTCATCATAACTATAACCTTCATAATCTCTGAGCATAACCACTGATCGTTGTATTTCGGGCAACCTTTCTACAGCTTTGTTTAATATTTCTTTAACATCAGAATAACCTCCTTCATAAGTCATATCATCAAATAATTTATCATCAAAAGTAGTTTGTTTTTTATCCCTTCTAATTGTATCTATCATGGTATGATAAGCCGTAGTAAATAAGTAAGATCTGGCTTTAGAATAGTTAATATCCTTCACCTTATCCCACATCTTAATAAATGAATCCTGAACAATGTCTTTTGCCTTATCCTCATCTTTAATATTCTTGAGAATAAAACGATATACACCGTCCGAAAAATCATCTACACACCTATTATACTCGGTATTTGTCATTCATTTTTTTTATTACAATCCGGATATTTCGTATTTATGACGTACATCTATTGCTAAAAGTTACAATCATCAAATAGTTTATAAAATTACACAATTATATTATATAAACGCATCGTAATTATTATTCAATATAATTTATTCAATTTTATGCTATTTAAATACACATTTATTTATATTCATTTTGTATTAAAATTTATAGTATTTTTGTAAAAAAAATTATATGAATAAAATTATCTCAAAACTAAAAGAACTCGAAGCTAAATATAAACTTAATCCTTTTAGAGAAGTAGGGCTGTTTATGCTTATATTAATAGTTGTGCATTTTTTATATAGATGGTTGGCTAGGAATCAATTTCAGGTATTGGGTATTCAAATAATATCTCCAGATCTCTTTAATTATGTTGCTCATATTTTATTTAAACATAGTTTATGGATAAATAAACATATACTAGGACTTCATTTTACTACAAATGGTGATTATTTTTACTTTCTTAATCCTAAATATCCTATAGAAAGAAATGCTTACAATGGTTGGATAGGAGTAGGTGCAAGTTGTTCGTCAGTAAAACAAACAATAGAGTTTGTTGCATTAATGTTATTATACCCAGGTCCTTGGAAACACAAATTATGGTTTATACCTTCAGGAATATTAATTATACATATTGTAAATATATTCCGTATAGTTAGCTTATCAGTAATATTAGTAAATTTTAAATCTCAAAGTGTTTTCACTTTCTCACACGATTGGATACTACGTCCTTTCTTTTATGTTGTTATATTTGGGATGTGGGTATTTTGGGTCGAAAAGATTATGAAAAATAGATTAAGAGATTTATAGAATCTTTAAACTATTTTTCTTATTCTCTTATTTTTAAGACTAACAACAAATATACTACATAGTATATTGTATCTCTAATTATTTTAACATTTAAATTTTTGTTTTCATTATAAAGTATTCTAAGCTTAGGCTTAATGCATATATTTTTAAGCATATAGTGAGATTGTTAATTGTAAATATTTTTGTATATGTACAACAAAAAAAAATTGTGTAGCATATATTTATGTATTTATGCTAATAGATATTTATTTATTACCATATACAAATGTATTTGCATGCATCCAAAAAAAATAGGTGCAAATACATTTGTATTTAGTCCAACTCAAAAAAAATAAGTACATAAACTATTAATATTTGTCTCTCCAAAAAAATTCTTTTACATAATATTTTTGTATTTGGTACTTCATAATTTTTTTTCTGTACAAATACATTTGTATTTGTCCTTTCCTAAAAACCAAGTACGATATATACAAACGTTTTTGCACCACAAAATTTTTTGGATGTACATATACACTTTTTTATTTAGCTAAGAAAAAAATAGAATAAGCAGATAAATAACTAAAATTATGTTTATTAAAGCACTGTTAATCCTGCAAAGTAGTAAAAAAGGTGTAAGATTTTGAGAGGAGTTTTTATGAGTTTTTAATAAAAAGTGAGGAAAGAAATGCTAGGTGAATTAATATATGTATTTTTGTTGAATAAATAAGAGGGAAGATACCTAAACAAGAGTAAACATTATCTCGTATTATAATAGCATGAAAAAGAACAATTCAAAATACAACCAACAAAGTAAAAGTATAATAAACGAAAGCTCATTAAATAATAAAAAGGCCAAAAGCAGAACTATATTTTATATCCTTATTGCTTTTTTATTGCCGGTATTGCTATACATACAAACAGTTAATTACAAGTTTACTAATTTTGATGATGATGATATTATCGTTAAAAACATTAAGTTTTTAAGTGATATTAAAAATGCACACAGTGTTTTTCTTACAGATGCGTTTATTAATAAATCAAGTTCATTTTACCGTCCTCTCCAAACTTTAACTTATATGATAGATATACAGTTATCTGGGGTCAACGAAACATGGATGTTTCACCTTACAAATATCTTACTATTAGCATTAATTTCATGTTCACTTTTTATATTGCTTAGGCGATTATTTATACCGCCTACATTAGCGCTACTAGCCACGTTGATTTATTGTTTGCATCCGCTATTTGTTTCATCTATAGCATGGATACCGGCAAGAGGTGATTTGCTCCTGACATTATTTTCGCTTTTATCTTTTTTATTTATAATACAATTTCTTCAAAAAGGTAAGGCAATATATTTGTTTTTAAACTGGGCTGCATTTACAATCGCTTTGTTCTGTAAAGAAACTGCGATAGTTCTTCCATTAATATTTATTATTTATTACTTTACTTCAACTCAAAAAATAAAATTTAATAAATTTCATTTCCTCAATATATTACTTTATGCCCTTTCGGGGATCTTTTGGTTTTTGTTGCGATCAAAAGCAATTGGAGGCATTTCAAATTCTAAAGATGTGGTTAGTTTTATGTCAATACTAATTAATTTGCGAACGATACCCGAAGCTTTAATAAAGTTTTTTATCCCCTCAGATATTGCGCCCATACCGTTTTATTCAATCTTGAAAACGATAGTAGGTTTGTTGATAATCGGTTTATTAATATTTATAAGTTTTAAGAAAAGTGAAAGGTCAAGAAAAGAAAAAGTATTTTGTTTTAGCTGGTTTCTATTCTTTATGTTACCACCAATGTTATTTAAACACAATTATATTGACTACTTAGATCATCGTTTTTTCCTTCCTTTGATTGGGATATTGTTTTTTGTACTATTTAGTTTACCTAAAAAATGGTTTGAAAAAGGAACAGTAATAAGTACCTCAATAATGCTTGTAATATTGATATCATTAAGTTCGTTTACCATTATAAAGTCAAGTTTTTATAAAGATCCTATGACATTTTACAGTACCGCTATCTCACATAATTCTTATTCTGTTTTGCCTTACTATAATAGAGGGAATTTAAAATATGATAAGAATAATTATCAAGAAGCGATAGAGGATTATAATATGGCAATAGCTATTATGCCCAATTATAGCATGGCGTATTTAAACAGGGGTATTTCAAAGCTATTTACTGGAGATAATCCTGGAGCAATAACTGATCTGGATAGTGTGATTATATTAAATAAAGAAACTCCTGAAGCTTACTATAACAGGGGGGTGGCATATATGAATATGGGTAATTATCAGCATGCTTTAAAAGATTATAGTAATGCAATTGCTTATAACCCTAACTATGAACAAGCTTATTGTAACAGAGGTAGCGTGAAGTTAAATTTGGGTGATAAACCGGGTGCCTTAGCTGATTTTAATAAGATAATTGAGATTAACCCAAATTACCCAAGTAATTTCTGTAATAGAGCTTTAGTAAGATTTAATTTAAATGATTTAAATGGAGCAATAGAAGATTGCGACAAAGCTTTAAAATTAAATCCTAATTTTGATGACGCATTAAAACTCAAAGCTCAAATACAACAGGAACTTCGAAAGAAAAAGTAATAAATAACAATTAAATCTAATAGTCTAAACACCTAACCTGGACAAGCCAGAACCAAAAAGGGGAAATTGCT
>JBAXLO010000203.1:0-8501 GCA_037134755.1 Bacteroidota bacterium
TTTATTCCGATAGTTAAGAATCATTATTTATAGATGTTCGGTAAGTTTGTTTATAAGTTTTGATTTGGTAAGAAATTCTTTTGCTACTATCCTTAAAAATGTATAAACGGGAATAGCCAACACCATCCCCGAAACACCGGCAATGCTACCTGCAATCATTATCACCAAAAAGATTTCTAATGGATGAGCTTTTACACTGTTTGCATATATCAAAGGTTGAAGAACGAAATCGTCAATGATTTTAGTTACACCAAACACACATAAGACTTCGATAACTATTTTAGCAATATCAGCAGTCATATCCATACTTAAACCGGAAGTAATACCAATTAATACTCCTAACAAAGCGCCAATTATAAATCCAACATAAGGAATTACAACTAAAAGACCACCAATAAATGCTATAAGGAATGCACTTTTAATTCCAATAATCATTAAGCCTATATATAATAATAGTGTCATCGAAAGTATTTCCATTAAAAGTCCTAATAAATAACGAGTAATTAAGTTAGCTGATGCTTCCATTATATGATTGGCTTCAGAATGATATTTATCAGGAGTTAATAATAAAATTACTTTAGAGAATAACTTAACATCTTTTAGAAAAAAGAAAGTTATAAAAAGCACTGCAAAAGTCCCTATTAAAAAACTTCCCACAAAACTTAATCCGTAAGAAAACACATCTGAGAAATTAACTACATGTAGCAACTGCATTATTTTACTACTAATCATTCCCTCTAAAGTTTGATGATTTGAAATGAATCCATAATTTCTCAATAAGTTTTCAAAAGAATTAATTGGTGCTTTATAATACAATGTAATCTTTTGCAAATCTATTGAACTAATCATATTTGCCTGCGAAGTGATGATAGGAATTATAAAATGTATTATTAAGATAAAAACAAATAATATTAAAAATAATGTCAATAAAGCTGACAAACCATTCGGAATTTTAAACTTCCCTATTTTAATTTTATTAAGTTTATTAACGAGTGGTTTCCCAACAAAAGACAAACCTAATGATATAAGCACGTATAAAACAATGGTAGAGAAAAACCACAACAAAAAAAGCACCAATAATAATATTGGGATAATAATAAATAAACGACTCCATTTTTTCATAAGAAATATTTTTACAAACCTACGAAATTCATTTGAATTGACAATGAAATATATTTTTATTCCAAAATAAATGCTTAAAGGTTGCGAGATTCATAAAAGTTTTATACTTTTGCAGCCAATTTTAATAATTCAATATATTAATTTAATAAACAAATTTTTATGCCAGTAAGAATGAGATTACAAAGATTTGGTAAAAAAGGTAAGCCTTTTTACCATGTAGTTGTAGCGGATGGTCGTGCACCTCGTGATGGAAAATTCATTGAGAAAATTGGCACTTATAATCCATTAACACAACCAGCATCAGTCAATCTTGACATTGACAAAGCGGTTGCATGGATTAACAATGGAGCGCAACCAAGTGATACCGTTAGAGCTATTTTATCCTACACAGGAGTGTTGTACAAGAATCACCTATTAAAAGGTGTTGCTAAAGGTGCGTTAACCATGGAACAAGTTGAAAGCAAATTCCAGGAATGGGTAGCAGGCAAAGAAGAAAGAATTCAACATCATGTAAACACAAAAGCTTTACATAATAAAGAAAGAATTAAAAAGCGTAAGGAAGAAGAAATAGCTAAAAACGAAGCTAAAGCTGCTGAAGTTACTAAGAAAAGAGAACTTGCATTAGAAGAAGCTAGAAAAGCTAACGCTCCTAAAGTTGTTGAAGTTCCGGTTGTAGAAGAAGTAGTTGCTGAAGTAGCTCCAGTTGTAGTTGAAGAAACTCCTGCACCGGTTGCTGAAGTAATTCCTGTTGTAGAAGAAGTGGTTGCTGTAGTTGAAGAAGCTGCACCGGTTGCTGAAGTAACTCCTGTTGTAGTTGAAGAAACTCCTGCACCAGTTGCTGAAGAAACTCCAGCTGTTGTTGACAACGCTGAACCAAAAACAGAAGAATAAGAATTTTGTAATAATAAATTGTTTAGTTTATAGGGCTGAGGGTTATTCCTCAGCCTTTTTTGATTAAATAATGAATATATTTATTAATTTTTACAATTAAAAGAACACCATTATTTGGTTTCTTTTTATAGATTTTAAAAATAAATTAAAAAAATTATCTGTTTACAAATAAATTCTTTGTAAATTTGCACACTATTTTAAAATAAATAACTATGGCTATTATAGGAACAATTAGAAAAAGATCTGGATTACTACTCATTTTGATTGGCGTTGCTATTGCAGGTTTTGTATTGCAAGATGCATTGAAAAGCACTAAAGGGTTTAAGTATAAAGAAATTGGCAAAGTAAATAAAACAGATGTTACTTATGCTGAGTTTGAAAGAAAAGTTGAACAACAACTTGAAAACATAAAGAAACAACAACAAGGAAAGGAAAATATTACTCCTCAGCAATCTTTTCAAATTAAAGAAAGCACATGGAATACAATGGTAAGTGATATTCTAATGAAAAAAGAATATGATGATTTATCAATTGAAGTAACTCCTGAGGAAATGAATGATATGTATTATGGTAAATTTATTCATTCATATATTGCTCAGAATTTTGTTAACCGTAAAACCGGTCAGGTTGATAGGCAACAAGTAAGAAATATTATTGATAACTTTGACAAATTGAAACCCGAAGAAAAAGTTCAATGGGCACAATTAGAAGAAGCTATTAAAGGCGATCGTTTAAAGAATAAGTATAATACACTTATTTCTAAAAGTTATTATATGCCTACAGCATTCCTTAAAAGAGCTTATAATGATCAAATGAGTAGTAAGAAATGCAGATTTATTGCAGCTGACTATACTACTATTGCTGATAACACAATTAATTTAACTGATAATGATTATCAGAAATATTATGATGAACATAAACAGGAATTTGATCAGGAAGCTTCAAGAGATATTGACTATGTAATGTATGAAGTAAATCCTTCAGCAGAAGATATGCAAAAGATGACTAAACAGGTTGGTCAGTTCTATGAAGAATTAAAGACAACTGAAAATGTTCCTGATTTTGTAAATTCAAATTCAAATGATCGTTACGATAGTACGTTCTTTAAGAAAGGAAAACTTTCTCCAAACATTGACACTATAATGTTTAATTCTCCTATTGGTACTACTATGGCTCCTTTCAATGATGGAAAGTATTTTAAAATGGCTAAGTTAATAGATGTTCAATTCAGACCGGACTCTATGAAAGCAAGTCATATATTAGTATCTTATAAAGGAGCTTTTCAGGCAGCAGAAACTATTAAACGTACAAAAGAACAAGCTCAGAAAATCGCAGATAGTTTGAAGTTAGTTATTCAAAAAGATCCTGTTAGATTAGCAGAGATAGCTAATGCAATATCTGATGATCCATCTGCTAAAGAAAATAAAGGTGATATGAAGTGGTTTGCTGACCAACAAATGGTAGCTCCTTTCAATGATGCTTGTTTAAAAGGAAAAGTTGGTGATGTAGTAGTTGTTGAAACTGTTTTTGGTTTTCATGTTATAAACATTACCGGTAAAACTGAAGCTGAAAAGAAAGTAAGAGTAGGAATTCTTACTTATAAAATTGAACCAAGTCAGGCAACTTATAAAAATGTATTTACAATTGCTAATAAATTTGCAAGCGAAAATACTACACAAGAAATGTTTGAAGCGGCTATCAAAAAACAAGGTTTAAACAAACGCACTGCTGAATATATTCAACAAATGGCTGATAATATCCCAGGTATTGAACAAGCACGTGAATTAGTTAGATGGGCTTATGGTGATGACGCTAAGAAAGGTGATGTTGCTAAACAAGTTTTCGAATTTGATAACCGTATGTTTGTAATAGCTGTTTTAAAAGAAGTTCGTGTTAAAGGTATAGCTCCATTAGCACAAGTTAAAGAAAGACTTAAGAATTTAGTTTTAAGAGAAAAGAAAGCTGAAATGCTTATCGCTAAGATGAATACTTCTTTAGGACAAACAAAAGACCTATATCAATTAGCTACTCAATATAAAACTGCTGTTGATACTATTCCTCAGATTAATTTTGCAGGCAGCAATTTTGGCAGAAGAGGTTACGAACCTGAAGTAATTGGAACTATAGCTACACTTAAAAAAGGCGCTGTTTCAAAACCTATCAAAGGTAATTCAAGTGTATATGTTGTTACAATTGATGATGAAATAGCTGCTCCACCTGCAAAAGATTATACTATGGTTAAAATGCAGTTGGATCAAATGTATCAACAACGTGTTACTAATGATGTCTTCAGAGTTCTGAAAGATAAAGCTAAGATTACTGATAATCGTATCTATTTCTACTAAAAAGAATACAATATTATATATATAATAAAAAAGCCGGTAGATTATCTATCGGCTTTTTTTATTTACAATAATTCTATTTTCTTTTAATATTTATTTAAAGAAATTTAAGTAATATATCTTAGTTAATTGTTTTACATTTGTAGTCTTTTAAAACATTATAAAAATGAAAAATAAACAAATATTAATCGTCATTCTATTATCCTTAATAACTACTATTTGCAATGCTCAAAACTTTGATGCAGGTATTAAATTAGGCCTTGTAGGTTCGCAGGTAGATGGGGATACTTATGCAGGTTATAATAAGTTTGGACTTGATATTGGGGCTTATGTAAATTATCATTTATCACAAAAAAATTCTTTACAATTAGAACTTGAGTTTATACAAAAAGGAAGTAGTCACAGCCCTAATTATGATATTGGTGATTATAATCAATATCTGATGCGGATTAACTATGTTCAGGTGCCAGTACTGTGGCATTACCAAGCTAACCAATCAATCTCTTTTGAAACCGGCCCTGCCTTTGGTGTATTAATCAGTAACTACGAAGAAAACATCTTAGGCCCTGTTGTTGATCATCCTTTTCGTAAATTTGCGATAAGTTATCTTACAGGATTAGGTTATAATATATCGCCTAATTTAAAAGCAAACTTCAGAATAGACTATTCTCTTATGGGTTTGCGTCAGAAATCATATCCAGGTGATAGATATATTTTCTTTCAATGGGGGCAATTCAGTAATGCACTTGTTATATCTGTTCAATATATTATAAAACATGCAAATGCTAAATAAATTAAGGGTAGTAATTGGTGTAACGGGGGCAAGCGGTTCAATATATGCTAAGATTTTATTAGAGAAGTTAAGTAAACTCAATAATCAAATTGAAAAGACTGGAGTTGTGTTTACCGAAAATGCAAAACAAGTGTGGCAATACGAATTAAATAATGATGACTTTAATTCAATTCCGTTTACCACTTACCAACCAAATGATTTTTATGCACCTTTTGCATCGGGTTCGGCAGGTTATGATGTAATGATAGTTTGTCCTTGCACGATGGGGACGATGGGAAGAATTGCTGCCGGAACGTCCAATGATTTATTGACTCGTGCTGCTGATGTTATGCTTAAAGAACGAAAGAAACTTATATTTGTTACTCGCGAAACTCCTTTAAGTCTAATTCATATTAATAATATGAAAACTATAACTGAAGCTGGTGGGATTATTTTTCCGGCAAGCCCTTCTTTTTACAGTAAACCTACAACAATTGATGAAGTTGCATCAACTGTAGTGAATAGAGTTTTACAATTGGCTGGGTTTAATATCGACACTTATAAATGGGGAGAAGGAGAAAGTACTTCAAGTACTTAAAATACTTAAAGTACTTGAAGTTATTAAAAAAAGAAAATAGATTTTATTAATAAAAATAAAGGGATTTAATAATTACAAATGAATATAGAAGAACTGCGGGAGTATTGCTTAGCTAAAAAAGGAGTTACGGAGAGTTTTCCTTTTGATGAAGCTACACTTGTTTTTAAAGTGTCGGGTAAGATGTTTGCTCTTACTGATTTGGTTGATGCTTTTAGCGTAAATCTTAAATGTGATCCTGAGAAAGCTATTGAATTAAGAGAGCAATATCCTTGTGTTATTCCTGGTTATCACATGAACAAGCAGCATTGGAATACTGTGGTTATTGATGGTTCGGTTAATGATAAGCTATTAAAAGAATGGATTGATCAATCTTACGATTTAATTGTAAAAAGTCTTACAAAGAAACAGCAACAAGAAATCTTATGAAGATAGCTATTAGTGGTTCTACTGGATTTATCGGCAAACGATTAACAGCTAAATTTATTGAAAAGAATATAGAAATTATCTCAATTAAAAGAGATGATTTATTATTAAGTATCGAAGATTTATCAAAGAAAATAGAAGGTGTTGATGTAGTTATTAATCTTGCAGGAGCACCTATAGCAGCTAGATGGAACGAAACTTATAAACAATTATTGGTGTCGAGTAGGATTGAATCAACTAAAAAGCTGGTAGCTGCTATTAATTATCTAAAGATAAAACCCAATATCTTTATTTCAACATCTGCAATTGGGATTTACGATACTATCCACATTCATACGGAACAATCTGTTAATTATGGTGGTAATTTTCTTTCTGACTTATGTATAAATTGGGAGCAGGAAGCTTTAAAAGCACAAACTCGCACTTCTATCTTCCGTTTATCAGTAGTTTTAGATAAAAATGAAGGTGCTTTGCCAAAGATGTTGTTGCCTTTTAAATTAGGATTGGGAGGCAAAATTGGTAATGGCAAGCAACATTTCTCATGGATTGCTATTGAAGATCTTATCAATGCTTATTTATTTATTATCGAAAAAAAAGATTTATCCGGTATCTTTAATCTATGCTCACCTCATCCTATTAATAATATTGAATTGACAAAAGTAATTGGGAAAACGTTAAAAAGACCTACCCTATTTACTGTTCCTACTTTTATCTTAAAATTATTATATGGTGAAGGAGCCGGAGTAATTACCGAAGGACAGGCAGTAATCCCCGAAAACTTGTTGAACAATGGGTTTGTATTTCTTTATGATACAATTCAGAAATATTTCAGTACTCTTTATTAAAACTTTATTTATTCATCATCTAACACCAAAGCCTCTGCTAAATTAATGGCAGAGGCTTTTGGTAGGTATATAAAAGTTTATATTTATAAATTATGATGGAGACTTACAAATTCCTTTGTGTATTAATTATTAATTTTCTTTGAATTTTCTATACATTTATTAATTTTCTTTGTCATTATTTTCATTAATCTGGGAGAATAAGTATCTTTTCCTCTTCTAATAAAATCACTAAAAACAATTTCACCTGTTAAGCTATTTGTTATGTTAAAAGCTGTTCTAAATCTAAAATTCTTTGCAAAATATCTATAACTTGTAAGATAATAAATTGGAGTTTTAGAGCTTAATATTAATTCATTTAAATTTTCCATTGATATTATTTCATATTTATATGGATATTCTATTCTTAGCTTTTGAAACTTATCATTTATATATTTATTTTTATATTCATTAATTATATATTCAGGGATGTATAAGGTTGAACTGTTTAGGTTTTTAAGCTCTGTAGGATTTTGTTTTGATGAGTGAAAATCATAATAACTCTTTGTATAAATTATATTTTGAAGACATTGAATGTAATTCTTAAATAATCCTTCACCATAGGTGCTTAAATAATCTTTTCCCATATAATCATTTGAAAAAGTTTTATCTATTGCAAATGTCTTTGTTATATCAGGTGTTAATACTATATAAATATAGGAGTAGGAATGCTCTATAAAGTTAAAATCTTTATATTGTTGAGGATTTTTTTTATAATCTTTTAGAAAACCATACTCAAAATGCCATATTGCTAACTTAAAAATTTGCAACCTATCTGTTTCTTTCGAATATGTTGTTTTTTTGTTGTAATAAGTTACGTATGGTGTAAAAAAATAGGAATTCGTATTTATATGATTATAAATTTCTTTATATTGAATAACCTCAATCTTACTGATGTGCCATAATTCAGTTATTATATCTGCATACTTCATATCATCATCTCTGGTAGAATCAACAACTACATACAGTGTTGACTTAGCGAAATGGTCGAAATCAGTTGGGGTTTGTCTATAAACCTCCGGTTGTGCTTGAATTTTGGTTGCTAAAAGGAATAAAAATAGAATAAAATGATACTTTTTCATGTTGTTTATTTATTTATAAATTTATAATAGAACGTATTACAAAATCAATGCCACTTAAAATAAAGTGTAAAAGTAATAAAATTAATTAACAAATGGTATTTAAATAAAAAATATATTTATACAATATTTATTAATACCC
The DNA here is from genome assembly GCA_037134755.1 of Bacteroidota bacterium. Classification (GTDB taxonomy): domain Bacteria; phylum Bacteroidota; class Bacteroidia; order Bacteroidales; family JACABE01; genus JBAXLO01. Next base: position 8,251 of record JBAXLO010000203.1, read on the forward strand.
AAAAAAGAAAGATAATTGTGATTTTATCTAGTAACCCTAGCATTTACTGTGTCTCGGCTTGACGAGATGCTAGGGGATAGTAAATTGATTAAGTCTTGGGGATTTATCCCTGATATTTTACACGTATTTTCAAGGCTAAAGCCCAATATTTTCTGCATATTATCACTCCCTAGCATCTCGTCAAGCCGAGACACAGTAAATGCTAGGGTTATTACATGAATTTTATCACCAAAACAGATTCTCATGAAAAA
>JBAXLO010000204.1:0-8476 GCA_037134755.1 Bacteroidota bacterium
CCATTTAAAGATTGTTGGGCACTCCCGGGAGGATTTCTCGATATGGAGGAAACATTAGAAGAAGCTGCAATAAGAGAGTTGGAAGAGGAAACAGGCTTAACAGGTGTTGAATTAGAACAACACCGCACTTTTGATGCCGTTGACAGAGACCCGAGAGGGCGTACGATAACCGTATTGTATTTTGGCATGACCACTCCTGATAATATTGAAGTAAAAGGTAGTGATGATGCAGCCGATGCGCAATGGTTTCCGCTTACGAAGCTTCCTAAGCTGGCTTTCGATCATGAGATGATATTGGAGATATTAGAAGATGCTATTCCAGACGAACAAATCATAGAATTTATTGCTAAAACAAAGAAATAGCAATTTAATATTCTAAATTTTAATTCTAAAACTGGAAGTAAATAAAAGGCTGTATCGCCGATGACTTCGCCTGAAAGATAATAAATACTATTGCCACCACAATTAAAGCCTTGGCAAAGTAAGATATATCTATAAAGAAATCTTTGTAACGTTCCTTAACCGAAACCGGCAACCAATGTATGGTAAAAGCAACTATAAGTAGCATAAATACCGCACGGTACGACATAATTATTGTTGGCACAAGCTCCAGATTGAAATGTGTTACTATCTGCGAAAGCATACTGCCAACCGCTTGCATACTGGGTGCTCTAAAGAATATCCAGGCAAACAATACGAAATGAAAGGTTATAAAAACAGATATAAAATGATTAAGTGCCGTTGGCTTTTCGCCTGTTGAGAAGAATTTCATCCATAATTTATGTACCGTTAAGCCCAATCCATGCAATGCTCCCCATATAATAAACCGCACTGCCGCCCCATGCCACAAGCCTCCTATTACCATAGTTAAAAACAAGTTGAGATACGTCCGGAACTTGCCTTTACGGTTGCCACCCATCGAAATATATAAATAATCTCTCAGCCATGTAGATAAAGAGATGTGCCACCTTCTCCAGAAATCGGTTATATTTGCTGCCTTATACGGCGAATTAAAGTTAGTTGGCAATCGGAATCCTAATAACAACGCCACCCCAATAGCTATGTCAGTATATCCCGAGAAATCACAATAGATTTGAGCTGCATATCCGTATATTGCCATCAGATTTTCGAAACCGGTATATGATAAGGGGCTATCGAAGACTCTATCCACAAAATTAATAGAGATATAATCGGATATGAGCATCTTCTTTAGCAGCCCGTTAAGGATAAGAAACAATGCATAACCAAACTCTTTTTTAGACAGAAAATATTCTTTGTATAATTGTGGTATAAAGTCGTAAGCTTTTACAATAGGCCCTGCAACTAACTGTGGAAAGAAGGTTACAAAACATGCATAGTCAATAATATTGCGCAAAGGTTCTACTTTTCTTCTGTAAACAGAAACCGTATAACTGATGGATTGAAATGTATAAAAAGAAATGCCGACCGGCAATATAATTGTTGTAATATCGAAGTGAGATCCCGACAATCCATTTGTCCATAAGGCAAGATAATTAACAACTTTTAGATTAGTGTGAAGTAAGCTGTTAATTGTGTTTAAAAAGAAATAGGAATACTTGAAATAAGCCAGCACTCCGAGGTTCATTATAACACTTATTACAAGATAAAACTTTCGTTTTGATTGTATCGATGCCTGACCTATCAGCAAGCCCATCAAGTAATCAACAAGCGTTGTAAATAATAATATAGTAAAGAAGTAACCACCGCTTTTGTAGTAAAAGAATAAACTTATTACGAAAAGAAATGCATTGCGGACGGATATTTTTTTGTAAACGGCAGAGTAGATTGAAAGAACTATGGCAAAGAAGAACCAAAAATCTGACGTTGTGAAGATCATTGGTCTGCTTGGATCGTATTGTAGTATGTTCTTAAAAAATTCCATTTAGTTTTTTCGTGAAATATCAATATAATTATCATATGACTTGAGGAATGCATTAAACAACAAATCCCCTTGCACAATATATCCGTTCTTAGTAAAATGCACCTTGTCGCCACCGGCTAGTCCGGCACTAATCCACTTTTTAATCGACATATACCCACCCATAATCTTGTGTATATCCCAAACTGCACAGTTGTTTTGCGTTGCCACATTGATTATTGCCTGCCCGGCTTTCATCATATTAGGATTTGGGAAACGTTTCTTTCGATAACTGTCGGCAGGAGTCGTTAGTAAAATAGCCACATCAGGGGCAGCTGTTCTAATTCGTTTAATTAAAGTAGTAAGATTCCGTTCAAAGGCAATGTTATCGAAGGTAATATTGTAAGCGTCGTTAGTCCCTAATGAAATAATAATCCATTCGGGTGCTAATGCTTTTAAATGCTGTTCCAGAAGATTACATTTTAAATAAGAAACCACTTCGGCACCATTAACTCCAACCGCTGAATAGATAATCCCCGGATCATCGTTATCAATTTCCATTCCGTAGATAGTAATACTCTTCTGCAAACTATCCGTTTTAATGAAAGAAATATCAAGCACATCATAATGATCATTGGTAGTAAATGAAGTATAGCCAAGCTCGTTGTCGATGCCACTGATTTCTTTACCTGTATTGCTCTCCAGAACTCTCATCTTATAAATACTGTCTCCCATGTTATGGAAAATCTTCACTTTATTATAATCCTGATGGGTAAGCTCTCTTGGATTTAAAATTATCTGTATTGATGAATTAGTATCTAATGTTGTAACTGCAATTCCGGCTATACCTAACTCGCATGAAAGAGCTGGCTGTATATTGCGGCAGCTATGCCATTTACCCGTGTACTTTACTTTATAATTATCAGGATTATTAGTTGAAGCCACATTATAAGGGAACAAAAAGCCGCGGCTTCCCATTACTCCAAGAGCAAAAGATTGCAGATTGTTACGCATTTGTCCTGAGAAGTTGTCAGCCTGAATGTGCGAATCCCCAATTTGCAATACTTTTATCTGACCTTGACCGGTAAGTATAAGCTTATTTAATTTCTTGTAGAGGTATTTATAATCCTTCTCAGAACTTCCATAATAAGTAATAACGTTGGAATCGTTCCAGATAAAATCATAAGGAATATTCTTGTAGGGAGTGTCTTGGCAAAGCGAAAACTTTACCAAAAACATCAACCCTATTAAAGCTAAATTCCTATACATCGATATTATTTATTTAACAGCTTTACTAAACAATTTACCGGCTTGTTTCAGATACTCATTGTAATCATTAAGCAGCGAATTATAGAACATTTCGCTAACTATTCTTGCACCACTTTCGTTAAAATGCGTAAAATCTTTATTAGCCAATGCAGGTTCTGCAAACACCCAACTAGGCATAGAGTTCTCGCCACCCATAGCTTCATATAAATCCCAATAAGCGCAACCAGCCTTAAAAGCAGCATTCTTTTGAGCCAATCTTATCTTAATAATATTAGGATTGGTTTCATAATAATTGCCGGCTTTTCTGGAGCGATCTGAGATACCAATTACAATTATACAAAGGTCTTTATTGATCTTCTTTAAGGTATTTAACTGTTCGTAAAATCCTTTTTCATAATACGAATAATCCGGTACAATTGTTTTCTCATTTTCAGGAACAGCATTAACACCAAACTGCATTATAACCAGTTTGACATTTAATAAATCATAAAACCTTTTAAGATTATCGAAATTAGTTTGAGAGAAACCATAACCCGAACTACCTCTTAAAGGTATGTTATCAATGGCAATTCCTTTGATGCCATCTAATGCAAACCCATAAACATCCGGACTGTCCTTACCTTTAAAATGTAATGAGAAACTGGAAGGCCCGCTTTCAAAGTCCCAGGTTAGCACATTTAATGCTTTAGAAGCAGGTAAAGTTTCGCTTTTTAATAACTCCTTATTCTGATAAAGTTTTACATTAACATCTTTCCTGTTATAACCATAAAACAATTTAAGACGCTGATAACTTCTTGTATTCTGAAAGGATGTATTGGTTAAGCTGGCAAATATTTTACCAAAATACATGGAAGAATCCTTATTTGTAGTATCTTTATGTTGAAGTGCAATACGCGAGAAGCCAAGCATAGCACCATATCTATTATGGCTTGCCCTTGGTTGATCTCTTCCAATTAATGTATATTTAACCCAATTGTCCGAAGGCGTTTCGGCAATAGAAACAGATGGAGCCGGATTGTTAACTTGTGTAAACCCTGAACCACATCCACCAAACTTTGTTTGCAGTTTAAAACGAAGGAAGGAAGTAATTCTGTCGCCCTCAATCTGTGAGTCTCCATAATGTAATACTCTTATTAATTCATTGCCCTTAGCAATGCCATTCAATGCTTCAAAGAAAGGATAAAGAGCATCAGGATTATTGTTGGGATATTCTATATGTTGTATTCTTCTCAGTAATGAATTCTTTGAAGATTTAGCGGTATCAGTGCCATTGTCATCACTGGAAGTAGTTGCAGTTGTATCGACAATATTCTCTGATAATATCTTTGAAATGTCAGCATACTTTACTGTTTTATTAGTAAAGAGATCATCAAACTTAAGGAAATATAAAGTATTACTTTCGTTAATCTTAATCCCATCTTTAGGAAAGACCAACATCACGATAGAGAGCATTAAAAATACAGATAGAAGAAAGGTGAGTATCTTAAACGGCTTCATCTATAATATATTTAGGACAAGATTAAAAACAACACTTCGATAAAACAATTAATTCTTCTTAATCTTGAGAACCTGTCCGGCATTGATAGATCCCTTTGCCCCGATTTTGTTAAGCTTCTTGATATCTTCAATTGATACATCATACTTCCTTGAAATAGCTGATAAAGTCTCTCCTTTTTTTACAGTATGACTTACTGCACCACCTTCTTTCTTTTCTTTTTTATCTTTTGTACTTTTCTTTTTAGGTGTATCTTCGTCCTCATTATCTTCATTCTTTTTCTTCTTTAAAGCATCTTTTTTCTTATTCTTATCTTTCTTCGAAGCTTTAATTTCTTCTTCTTTAGCAGCTTTTTCTTCTTTCTTTTCTTTTTGATTATACTTTTTAGTAGTATAGATGGTAAGCTTTTGTCCTGCTTTAGGGTTTTTGTGACGCATGTGATTCCATTCTTTCAGGGCATCGGCATCTACATTATATTTCTTAGCAATCTTCTTGAAATTATCACCGGCTTTTACTTTATAACTAATCCTTATAACATCGTCACTTGGGCTAACCTGTACATATTTCTTTGCTGATTTAACTTCAGTATAGTTAATCATGTTCACTCTATTCTTAGAAGCTATAGTGTCTTCCATCTGAATAAAAGTAGTAACCAAATTAACAGGCAACTTTAATGAATAAGCTTCACTTCTGCCGGGGATAATGTCATTTTTATATTGAGGATTAAGATCTCTTAATTGCTGCAAAGGAACTTTTAATACTTCCGAAACCGTAGTAAGCGAAATATCTTCGTTCACCATAATAGTATCAGTTAACAAAGGGAAGTCTATTTTCTTTGGGAATAATTTATGCTCCTTATAATAATTCATCATATAGTTGGCAGCAATAAATGCAGGCACATAACTACGGGTTTCCGAAGGTAAGTAATTATATATATCCCAGAAATTAGTTTTGCCATTAGCACGTTTGATAGCTTTATTTACATTGCCCGGCCCACAGTTATAAGCGGCTATAGCCAAAGTCCAGTCTTTATATATTCCGTAAAGGTCTTTAAGATATCTTGCAGCAGCATAACTTGCTTTTACAGGATCGCGACGTTCGTCAACCATTGAGTTTACCTGTAAATCGTAAAGCTTGCCGGTAGTGTACATGAACTGCCATAAACCCGAAGCACCAACTCTTGAGACTGCTTTAGGGTTTAGGGCTGATTCTATAATAGTAAGATACTTAAGTTCGTGAGGTAATCCTTGTTTGTCTAATATTTCTTCGAAGATTGGGAAGTAATATTCGGCTAAACCAAGCATTACTTTAACGTTTTTGCGTTTCTTGTTTACATAAAGTTCGATAAAGGCTTTTACTTTATCATTATAAGTCATATCAATAATAGAAGGCAACTTAGCCAAGCGTTGCATATAAACCGAATCAGTAAATTCAGGGATACTTGCTGCGTCTTCTTCTTCGTTATCTTTATTTTTAAAGTATAAGGTATTCGTATTAAGTTTTAAAGATTGACTAACAAAAAAGTTATTCAACAAACTATCTAAGTTTGCCAGAAACTCCTGACTGGTTATCTTAACGGTATCGGTAGGGATACGCGGAGTACTTGCCGTTGTTGAAAAAGCATTGTTAGTCGATAGAATAAATAATAGAATGACACAGAAAATAACTTCCTTTAAAAACCTCATGATAACTGTTTGAATTAAACTAATGAATTTACTGCAAAAGTAACGAAAAATAAGCATATTTATTAAGATTTATTTCATAAAAAATTAAAAGATACTTAACATATGGTTTCTAAATCATATATATCAGTGGTTAAACTAGAGATTTAAATTGAATTATTATTTGTTTTTAGGTTTTTCTTAGCTCGGCATTTCGACTCCGCTCAATGACCGAAGAACAGGGTCGCTGAGCGTAGACAAAGCATTATTTTCCCGTAATTCGTAATTGGTTCTTATTCTTTAATAAATTTCCTCACTATTGTTTCTTTATCTGAATAGATTTTTAATATATAAACCCCATTCGCGAAAGCGGAAGTATTTATGGTAGCTTTGTTATATATATAATAGGTATAAATTGTTTGCCCCATTAGGGTGCTTATTTCTAATTTTTGTGGGGTATTAAGATTAGTTTCTATTGTAAGGTTGTCTTTAGTAGGATTGGGGTAGATAGATATATTATTATTTAATGTGTTTTCTTTTATATTAGAATATATCCCAAAATCACTTAAAGGACGTCGCCAAACTCCACCAAGAGTTCCTGCAAAAATGTAATTATCTTTTATTAGTAAAGATATTACACTATCTGCCATGCCTGTATTTACAAAAGTCCAATTACTTCCATTGTTGGTAGATAAAAATACACCACCACTACCATATGCAGTACTATATGCAGTTCCTGCAAATATATTATTACCAGTTATAGCAAATGAAGAAACAACTACTCCTGTAAGACCAGTATTAGCTGCTATCCAATTATTACCGTTATTTGTGGATAGAAATATATTACAAGTTTCAGTACCTGCAAAAATATTTGTCCCACTTATTATTAATGATCTTATATTTGTATCCGTTAAACCAGTATTTATTGCTGCCCAACTATTCCCATTATTATTAGATAAAAACACACCACCATTAGTACCTGCAAAAATACTTGTCCCACTTATTGCTAATGATCTTATAATTGTATCCGTTAAACCAGTATTTACCGCAGTCCAATTGTTTCCATTATCTGATGATAAATACACCCCGTTTTTATAAGTGCCTGCAAAAATGTTGCTATCGTTTATAGCTAATTTGGTTATAATTGTGTTTGCAGGCAATCCATTATTCATTACAGTCCAACTCCCCCCATTATTTGAAGAAATAAAAACACCACCATCTGTCCCAGCAAAAAAGTTGTTACCACTTATGGCTAATGTTCTAACATGAATATTTGTTAAGCCATTATTCAACGCACTCCAACTATTTCCATTATCTGAAGATACATATATGCCACCACTCCATGAACATGCAAATATAATGCTGTCGCTACTAATTAAAGATATTACTTGTCCATGATTAAGACTTGTTTGCACCCATTGTGCATTTGCAATATTTGTTGTAAAGATTGTAATTAAGAGGATATAAAACTTTTTCATAATAAGAATATTTTTAAAATAGAGTACAAAGGTACAACAAAAATTGAGTAATATCGAGATTCGTTAGCATTTTAACACAATTATTATCATTAAAAATCTAATAAACTTATCAGCTAAAGCTAAATAGTTGATTATTTATGCAGTATAGAACTAATGAGAATTCCATCGTTTTTAATTTTCAGAATTATGGGCAAAGCAACGTTCGGAATGCCATTGTTCCGTTCGGAGAAGGGCTTCCGAACGTTCGGAAGTCCATCTCTGTGAGAGAAACGGGCAAACCAACGTTCGGAAGTCCATTTCTGATAGAGAGGTTGGATAAAGTAACGTTCGGAAATCCATTTCTCTGAGAGAAATGGGCAAAGTAACGTTCGGAAGTCCATTTCTCTGAGAGAAATGAGTAAAGCAACATTCAGGAGTCAATTTCTCTGAGAGAAATGAGTAAAGCAACGTTCGGAAGTCCATTTCTCTGAGAGAAACGGGCAAAGTAATGTTCGGAAGTCCATTTCTCTGAGAGAAATGAGCAAAGCAACGTTATGAAGTCCTTCTCCCTTAGAGAAAAGGGCTAAGTAACATTCGGAAGTCCATTTCTCTGAGAGAAACGGGCAAAGTAACATTCGGAAGTCCATTTCTCTGAGAGAAACGAGTAAAGTAACATTCGGAAGTTCATTTCTCTGAGAGAAATGGATAAAGTAAC